>JAYURE010000037.1:0-6566 GCA_043756345.1 Deinococcales bacterium
CGTGGTCGTGACCCCCGCCCAATTGCGGATCAATGTGACCAACCAAAGCAACACCGGTGCCAATTACGCCCTGTTCAAAGGCGCGAAGATCACCGGCACGGTTTTCAATGACGATGGACGATCAGGGACCGCCTCGGTTGTTGTCAACGCCAACAACGCCTTACAAAACACAGGTGAAACCGGCATTGGCAACATTCCAGTGAACGCCTCCGGTACGCTCAGCGCTGGCGGCACCACCGTCAATGTCCAAGCCAAAACCGATCAGGGCGGCCTCTACACCCTCTGGATTCCAAGTGGCTGGAGCGGCAACATCACCGTTGCACACACGTCCAACGTGCCAAGCGGCAACAACCAATCCGGCTCGAGCATTGTGCTGGCAAGCGTCTTCGAGAGCGCCGCCGTGCGCAGCATGGCCTTGACGCAAATCAGCGGCACGGTTTACACCGGCAAGAATTTTGGCTTGGTCTCACGCAGCTTGCTGCAACCCGATCAATTCGGCAGCACCTCGAGTCCAGGTTCGGTGCGTTACCTGCACTTTTTCAGGCCCGGAACGCTTGGCACCTTGACCTTGGCAACCTCGAGCAGCAGCGGATTTAATTACATTTTTTACCGGGACACCAATTGTGATGCTGTGATCGATGTGGCTGAGCACGGCAGTCCAATGACGACTTCAGTCATCACCGTCAATACCACTTGGCCTCGGGAGACGAGCGGCGGTCTCAAAACATGTGGGCTCGAGGTTGAAGTGCTCGCACCGGCTGGCAAAGCCCCAACGGTGGTGGACATCGCCACGATCACTGGAGCGATGGTCTGGACCAACAATGCGGCGGTCACAGATTCAGTACGGGTGATCGACACGACCAAATTGGTCGGTGTTGCCGGAAACTTGCAGTTGTACAAAGGCGTGCGCAACGTCACGCAGGACACGGCGGGTGGCGTGACCACACCGACGTACAAGACTTCGGTCGGCGGCAAACCTGGCGTGGCGGGCGCAATCGGCGAGGAACTCGAGTACTGCATCAGTTACAAAAATGTCGGCACGACATCGGTTTCGAGCATGATTGTCACCGATCCGATTCCGTTCTTCACGAATTTCAAGGCTGGATCGATCATGCTCAACGGCGTAACTCAAGCAGATGGCACTACCGTGAGCGACGGATTCATCACCGTCAATGTTGGTACGGTGACGGCAGGTGCGGGCGGCACGGTCTGCTACCGGGTCACGATCAAATAGCGCACATGGTCCAAGGCTGTTGGGGATTTGTCCCCAAAAACAGTCTGACCTCGAGATGTGACCCCGAGAATAGGCCCCGCGATAAGACCCTGAGTTGAGACCGTTTTTCGGACGGGTCTCCGGCCTGTCAATGTGGTTCTCGAGACAACCCTGCCACGCCATCTGCTGGAGAGTTCGGAAATGTAGCCCGACTTTGGACTGGCTGCCGTGAAAATTCCGACCTGCAATCGATTACAGACTGCGTTTTGTAAGAAATTCGCAATTGCAAAAAGAGCAAATTAGGTCTGGATAAAACCGCCCCATGGGAAAGGAAACAACAATGAACAATTTCGTGAAATTCGCAGCGACAGGACTGGCCTTGACCGGCTTGGCCTTGGCGCAAAGCAGCAAACCGCAAATCACCCTCGAAGGCTACCTGGTTCACTCGAGTATCAAAGACGGCAAGACCGTTGAGAGCTTCGAGAAGGCCAACCGTGCCCAACCGGGCGAGATCGTCGAATACCGCCTCAAGGCTATGAATCCTGGCAGCGCCGCGATCAGCAACCTCAACGTGGACCTGCCGGTTCCACGCGAAACCGCCTACCTTGAGGGCACCGCCGCCGGACCAAACAACGCGACCTTGCTCGCCAGCTTCGATGCCAAACGCAGCTTTGGACAATTGCCACTCAAGCGCAAAATCATCAAGGACGGCAAAGCCAGCGAAGAACTGGTCAAAGCCAACGAATTCACCAACCTGCGCTGGGCAATCAAAGGCGCAATTCCTGCCGGTCAAACGCTCGAGTTTAAAGCCCGCGTCAAAGTCAAGTAAGTCCTGAATTAACCCGACCCATCTTCCCCTCGGCCATGACTGCCCTATCACCCTTATCACGGGCAGTTTGGAATACCAATACAGCACGATCAGACAGCACTATTCGGAGGAAACACATGAAACGAACACTCGGCTTCGCACTGCTCGCCACGGCAACCCTGGCGGTCAGCGCGGCGTTCGCACAGTCTTCAACCAAGGCTGGAACGCAAATTCAGAATCAGGCTTCGGCCACGTACACCGACTCGGGCGGACGCCCGCAGGTTGCCACATCAAACCTTGCGGTCACGGTCGTACAGCAAGTCTACGGTGTGCAGGTCAAGCCGGACAAAGGCAACGCGCCCAGCGCATCGAGCAACTTCGCACTGCTTCCAGACCCGATCAACGACAAGCAAGGCGTGCCAAGCTCGAGCGTCAGCTTCTCGTACACGGTCACGAACACCGGTAACGATGTCGATTCGTACAACCTCCTCGCAGTTGAGGACACGACCGATGACTTTAATTTTGTCACTGGTAGCATCAAAATTTACCAGGACAACAACGCCAACGGTCAGTACGATCCCGGCGAACCTGAAATCACCAGCGCACTGAGCATCGCCGGTGGTGGCAGCACCGCCGTCGTCGTCGTTGCGACTGTGCCCGGCCCAAGCGCAACCGTCGCCAACGGCAAGGTCGCCCGTTTGGACCTCAGCGCCACATCGGTTGGCGACATCACCAAGAAGGACAACAACAACATCGCTAAGCTGGCCGTGATCAACGACGCCAGCCTGTCCTTGGTCAAGACCGCCACCGGCCCAGACGCCACCGGCAATATCTCATACTCATTGACTGGTTCAAACGTCGGTAGCCAGACCGCGAAATCGGTCGTAAACGTTGCGACCCTCGATCCCGGCGCGACCACACTCGACGGCATCCTGATTGCCGACCCGTTGCCAGCAGGCACGACCCTGGTTGCAGGCTCTGCGACCGGTTCGGCAGGCGGCCTGGGCACAAGCTCGGTTGTTTACCACATCTCCGGTGGCAACTGGACCAAGACCCAACCAGCCACGATCAGCACTGTCGATCAAATCGGTCTGTTGCTCGAAGACCCGAACTCGGCAAATGACACCAGCGAAAACACGCTGAACGTCTCGGCAGGCTATTCGTTGACCTTCAAGGTCTTGATCGGTAGCACGCTGCTCGGCGGAGCCGACGTTGCCAATACCGCTACGGTCAAATACGACCGTCAAACCACCGTAGCAGGCCTGTTGAACACCTCAAACACGACGCACACGACCGTGCCCGTGACCAAGGGCGTCGCCATCTCAACCGGCGCTGCCGTCGCACCTATCGCAACCGGTTCTGAAACTCAGACCGCCACCGGCACGATTGCCGCCGGTCAAACCATCACCTTCAACAACAAGCTGCAAAACATCGGCAATGTTGACGACACCTTCCAAGTCACCGTGGCCAGCTACACCTGCACCCCAGCCAGCGGCTACAACATCCAATTGTTCCAATCCGACGGCGTCAGCCCACTCTCGAGCGTCGTCTCGTTGACCAAGGGCGCTGTTTACAACGTCTTCGTCAAGGTCACGGTTCCTGGCACCGCCGCAGTTGGTAACACCTGCACGGTCAACCTGAGCGCCACCTCGACCACCGACACGACCAAAACCGACCCGACCACCGACGCCCTGACCGTGACCCAAGCCGCAAGCGTTCTGTTCGGTCACACGAACGGTTCTGTGGCCGGTAACGCCATCACGGTGGATACCGTCGGCGTGACCAAAGCGGGCGACCCGAACACCAGCGTCTCGTTCCCAATGGACATCGTCAACAAGGGTGGCTCGAGCGATAGCTTCAACATGATCGGCACCATCACCTTCAACTTGGTCGGTGGCGGCACCTCGGTTGTCGCAGTCAAGTACTACCCAGCCTCGGCCGATGCGAACCTGGACGGCAATTTGGACGCCACCGAAATCGGGAACTCCATCGCCATCTCCAACACCGGCAGCATCACCAGCAACACCGAAGTAAAAGTCTTCGCCGTGGTCAGCGTTCCGGCAACCGCCGCAGCCGCCACCGCATTGACCGTCAATCAAAGCGTGACCTCACCAACCACCAGCGTCACCGCCGCGTTCAACCTCGAGAAGGTCACGGTCAACACCATCTACGGTCTGACCTTCACCCCGAACGGTTCGGGCACGACCACCAGCCCTGGCACGCTCGTTTACAGCCACGCGCTGAAAAACACCGGCAACAGCAACCTGACGACCGCCAACCTGACCTGGACGAACCCATCGGGCTTCACCTACGTCTTGTACCAGGACAACGGCACCACCGTCGGAGCCATCGATGCGGGCGACACCGTGATCACCTCTGGCGCTAACTTCAGCTTGAACGCTGGCGTGGCCATGCCAATCTTGGTGCAAGTCACGACCGCCAACGGCTTGACCTCCGGCGTCTCCGACGCTCGAGTCATCACAGCCACCGCCGTCTCTGTGACCGCGACCGTAACCGACACGACCTCGATTGTTGCCGGTGAATTGCAACTGACCAAAGCTGCAAGCACTGTGTCGGTAGATGGATCTGGTAACACCATCGCCAAACCACGCACCTACTTGGTCCTCAACGGCCTGCCATTGAGCCAGTCCGAAATCACGTACTCGATCAATGCCAAGAATGTCGGCACAGCAAGTCTGACGAACGTGATCGTCTTTGACTCGATCCCGAACTTCACCGACTTCAAATTCGACACCATCGCCGTGACCCTTAACGGAGTGGCCTGCCTTCCAGCAACCTGCCCGGTTGAATACTCAACCGACGGTGGGACCACCTGGTTGGCTTACGCAACCGGCGTTGGCGGCACCAAAGCCACACTCGACACCGATTCTAATGGTTACTCGGATGAGGCAACCCGCATCACCAACGTCCGCGTCATAACAACCGGCAGCTTCGTACCGGCACAAGTCGTGGTCATCACCTTCACGGTGAGCGTCCGCTAAAGCCCAGCTTCACCCGCTCGAGCCTGGCAACCCCAGGCTCGAGCGAAACTACAGCCGCATTCATTCTCTATTGACCAGGTCCAGCACGACATCCCGATCACAGGCATGTCACATGGTTCCTTACACCAAGCTCGAGCCAAGGATCACCATTTTTACCTGAAAAACATCGGAAATCACTTTTAGCAGCACCTATTGACGCCCCGACACCTCGAGCCTCCTCATTCAATCGACCTCTCTCAATTACAGCCACAAATCATGACCCTTCTCCGCAGCCTCGGGCTGCCACATTCATAAATCCCCCCAAAAACATGCGCCTATTTCTTGTCATCTGTATCGTTCTAACCTTGGGCCTCCATGCCCAGGCACAAACGCTTACCCCGGCAGGAACCCCGATTCGCAACCAGGCAAGTGCAAGCTTTATTGGCCCAAACGGTGATCCCGGCGTGACGTTCTCCGGCGTGGCCGAAACCCGAGTCTCCCCTGTTCACGGCATGCAACTCAAACCGGATGCTGGCAATACACCAGCCTCGAGTGGTAGCAATTTTGCGCTGGCAGCAGATGCCAGCAACGACCGCATCGCCACTCCCGGCGGCACGGTCAGTTTCGCGTACACCCTGACCAACACCGGCAATACCCCAGACCGGTACACGCTCTCGACCCTGCAATTTGCGGGCGATGGCTTTGACCTCAGCAACCTGCGTATCGTGATTGACAGCAACGAGAACGGCCTGATTGACAACAACGAACCTGATTTTATAAGCGGCCTGGATTTGAACGCCAACACGCACGCCAGCATCATCGTCAGCGGGCAAGCGCCGATCACCAACAATGGTGCTCGAGCCAAACTTGATTTGATCGGCATGCGCCTAACCGAAACCGGCCTGAACGACCCGAGCGTTTTTGACAACAACAACATTGCTCGAGCCACGATCAACAGTGATGCCAACTTGATCCTGAATAAAGAAGCTCGACTGCTGACCGATGGCCGCATCAAATACCGCGTTTTCGGATCGAACCAAGGCGCTCGCGCTGCCCGCTCGAGCCTGAGCGGTGTGATCGTTGATGGCACGCTGTACTTCGGAATTTTGCTCAGCGATGCAATGCCCGCCAATACCGTGCTGGATTTGCTCGAGACGCCGACCGCCACGGCAGGTGGTGCAACCGCTGCCCGCGTGATCTATCAGGTCGGCTTTGGCACTTGGACCGCCACACCGAGCACAATCGCCTCGAGCATCGGCCTGTTCATCCCCGACAAGAATGCCACGACCGGTTCACCCGTGACCGACACGTTGAACATCTCCGGTGGCTACGAATTGACCTTTCACGTGCGGGCCAAACCTGGCCTTCGCGCTGGCACCGCCATCGCCAACACCGCCCTGATTCAGTACCGCGATGGCACGAACATAGAACGCGAAACGATCTCGAACACAACACTGACCAGTGCTCCGACCCTCAGTGGCGCGATGATCGGACCACAATCGCAACCGACCGGTGCGGCCAATGGCACCTACAACTTCATCGATCCGAGCAGCAATACCCTCTG
>JAYURE010000038.1:0-2395 GCA_043756345.1 Deinococcales bacterium
CCAACGCACCGAGCAGCACGCCAGTCCTACAGTCAGGCACCACCAGCAACGATGAGGCGAGCGCAATCGCTGCCGATGCGAACGGCAACGTTTACGTCACCGGTTTCACCGGAGGCGGATCGGGCGTCAATGCACGGCACTCTGGATTCTTGGAAAAGTTTGATTCGAGCCTGGCCAACACCTGGAAGCGTACCCTGGTCACCACCAACGGCACCGATGCCGAAAACGTTGCGCTGCAAGTGGATCAAGACAGCATCTATGTCACCGGCAAGGCCGCCGGTCCAGTCGGGACCAACAGTACAGCCGGTGGCAAAGACTTGAGTGTGGTCCGTTACGACGCGACCGGTGCGACCACCTGGGTCAAGCAGTTCGGCAGCAACGCAGATGATGCTGGACAGGCCGTGCTGATTCGTAACGCTCGAGTGATCGTTGGCGGTTACGCTGGGTTCAGCCTGCACGGACAAATCCCATTCGGCAAGAAAGATGCGGTTCTGCTCGACATGAGCCTGCTCGGAAACTAAGCTCCAGAATCAAGCTCGAGCGTTAATGGTTGCGGCTGAGGGCAATTCGTCCTCAGCCTGTTGCTTGCGCTGCATGCATCTGGCTTGAACGGCTCGAGTCGGAATCAGCTTGAAATCCATCCCAACAATCTCGAGCCCGTTCGTGCAGGGTGAACCTTGACCAGTCCTGAACCCTGAGTTTTGCTAGCGTGAGCACGTGACGCCGCTCGCACAATTTGGTCGTTTTCAAACGTTGCGAGAAATCGGCAGCGGCGCGATGGGTCAGGTATTCCTGGCATCCGATCCGAACGATCTACGACCCGTCGCCATCAAGCTCCTGAAAAATCCGCTCCCGGCACTCGAGGCGCGGTTCAAACGCGAATTTCGGGTCTTACAACGCCTCGAGAGTCCATTCGTCGTGCGTGTGCTCGAATTCGGTGAATCCAGGCAGGGTTCGTACCTGGTCATGGAGTTCATTGAGGGCAGCGAGTTGCACACCTGGCAAGGCAATCCGCCGGTGGATGCCGACGGGTTGCTGCGCACGATCAGGCTGGCCGGGAAGCTCGCGGCAGGGCTCGAGGTGGTGCATCGTGCGGGCGTGATCCATCGGGATTTGAAACCCGAGAACATTCTGGTCGCGTTGGACGACACGCCGAAACTCACGGATTTTGGTCTGGCTCGAGATTCCGAGGCAAGCATGGCTTTGACGATGGCTGCCGGTGGTGGATTTCTCGGCACGCTCTTGTACGCGCCGCCAGAGCAGATTCAGGGCCGCGAGTTGGACCACCGGGCGGATTTGTACGCGCTCGGCATGATTTTGTTTCGCTTGCTGACGGGCCGCGCCGCGTTTGCTGGAAAAGACTTATCGCAATTGATTCTGGCGCACGTGCGCGAACCGGTGGTCGATGTCCGCACGCTCAACCCAAACGTGCCGGAGGCGCTGGCGAACCTGATCAAGTCATTGGTCGCCAAATCCCCCGCCGACAGGCCCGAAAGCGCCGCGCAGGTTCAAGCCATCCTCGAGACGGTCACGCACGCCTTAGAAACGACTGGCTTGCAGACTCGAGGCGAAGTCTCAAGTGCTGGTGATGTAGGCAGCCAGTTTGGATTAGATCAGCCGGGATTGACCGTGCCGTTGCCCGCGTCGCTCTCGAGGATGAATGCGGGCGAATCTGTCTGGCAAAACGCGAGCATCTGGGGAACGCTGGTGGGCAGCACGCTGGACGGCGCGATGCTGCTCGAGGCCCCATTCGTTGGGCGTGAGGCGCTGATTGGTGAACTCCTTGCCCGAAATGACACGGCCCTGTTGCTCGAGGGTGAAGCGGGCGTCGGCAAGACGCGAATGCTGCGCGAACTCATTCAAGAATTCAACCTGGATGGCTGGTACGTGCTCGAGGTGAGTCCAACAGCGGGCGTGCAAATGCCGCTCGAGGTCTTGCGAAGCTGGGTTCAGGCCGCATTAAAACTTGCCAGAAGCCGAGCGCCAGACCAATTGCAAACCTTGCTCGAGATGGATGCCGGAATTCTGGCAAACTTGATCCCCGAGTTGGGCGCGGCCACACCACTTTCCGGCGAGGCGCAATTTCAACTCTTCTCGAGCGCCCTCCGACTGCTTGCTCTCGAGCCACGTAGTCTATTCACTTTGGATGGCCTCGAGCGCATTGACGAGGGCAGTTTGGCGTTCGTGGCGTTTGCGCTGCGTTCTCAACTGACCGCTAAAACTGGATCGCAATTCGGTATACCTGAGCCGTCACAAGCACGGTTGCTACTTGCCTCGCGCTTGGAACTCCCGACACGCAGCAAAGCCACCATCAAAGCCTTGCGCGACGAAAACCTGCTCATCACCCAAACCCTCGAGCCATTGAACGAGGCCGACACCGCCCTGCTGGTGCGCG
>JAYURE010000039.1:0-2390 GCA_043756345.1 Deinococcales bacterium
GTTCTGAACCCCAGCATCAATCAAGCCCAAATCGGCAACGGTCAAAGCTTAACCGCGACCGACATCAGCGGCGTCAATTACTTGTACCCAACCACGACCACGCCAGCCCCGGCACCCTCGAGCCAAACCTTCAAAGGCACGTTGGCGCAAACGGGACGTTCGGTGTATCACTCGAGCAGCATCGGATTCAGCCTTAAAGCGGGCACGGTCACGGGGAAACTGACCGGTCCGGCCAACACGGATTTTGATTTGTTCTTGCAGCAATCCAACGCGGGAACCTGGACGACCGTGGCGGATTCGCAAAGTTACACTTCGAGCGAAACCATCACCTACAGCGCCAAGGCGGGCACGTACCGTTGGCAGGTCTACTCGTATGGTGGCGCGGGCAGTTACACGTTGGTCATGCAGTAACCTCAGACAGTAAAACTTGAGGCTCGAGAAATGTTGCGAGACGACCACTGCTTGATCGGCAGTGGTTGTTTTCTGATTTCAAGGCTCGAATCTTTCCCAACATCCCGCCCAATCGAAAACCTCGAGTGCCGAAAGTTTTTTCTTGTAGTCATACGCGCTGGGTTCGAGGTAGGTGTAACCCGGATAGTAAAGCCGCTTGCCCAACTCGAGCGAGTACGCAATCGCTCGCAAAATCAGATCAATCCCAAGGCTGTGTTTGGATTCGTTCGGATCGTAAATCGAATAGACGCTCGAGGTTGAGGTTTCACCAACATCCAAAAAATGAGCGCCAATCAAACGCCCATTTTTGTACAAACAAATTTCTTTGGTCACACAGACTCGAGCTGGTTCTGGGTCCAAAAACGTGAAGATCGAATCGGGAACATTCTCCGAAAACCTGACCGAGTGCAACTCAAACAAAGCATGTTTCTCGGCATCAATTACTGCATCTCGAATCACACACTCGAGGTTCGCATTGCGTTTCCTCACCCGTTTCTGACTCGTGGAAAATTGGAACGTCTCGAGCCGAACCCGCAACGGCAAAACATGATTCGCGCCGTTTCTCGAGTACCGAAAAAAGTACGATCCGAAATGCCGCCAGCCTGCCGCCAACGCACGATCCATCAACGCGGGCGGCACGTGATCGGCATAAAAATACTCGTTGATCGGTGAATCCTCGAGCTTCACCCGGTCTGACTCACTTGGCCTTGATTTTCGTCCACGCCGCATCGTACAACTTCGCTGCACTGCCCAAATCTTGCGCGTACTCGAGCGTTTTCAAAACTGCGACAGACGGGTAAATCACTGGATTCTCCCGGTCCGCTTTGGAAATGAACGCCTTCGCCGCCTCATTCGGCGTGCTCGCACTGGTGCTCGCCGCGTTTCGCGCACCGACCTTGGCATCCAACAAGAAATTGATCAACTTGTGCGCGTTCTCGCTGTTCGGCGCACCATTCGGAACCATCATGTTATCAAGTGCAATCTCCGAACCTTCCTTCGGAATCAAGAAGCCAATGTTCTTGTCCTCAGTCATGCCGCGACCCGCATCGTTGTTGTACGTGATCGCCATGAACGCCTGTTTGGAAAGCACCTTGTTCTTGCCTTCCGGCGAACCCGAAAATCCAAGGCTGCGTTTTTTCGCATCCTGCAAGACCGCAATCGCCGCTTTCAAATCATCCTTGCTGGTGCTGTTGTACGGCTTCCCAAGCGATTTGAGCGCAATGCCAATCATGCTTCTCGAGTCGTCCAACATCACGAACGGACCCGGTTGCTTTTTCGCATCAAACATCAACGCCCAAGAGTTCTCGGGATTCTTGATCTTGTCCTTGCGGTACGTGATCCCCGTCAACGAAAACAAATACCCGAGGCTGTACTTGTTGCCCGGATCGAAATTCGGATTCTTGAAACTGACGCCCAAATTCTTCCAATTCGGAATTTTTGAGAGATCCAACGCCTGCACCAAATTCTTCTTGACCAACACCGGCACGATGTAACTCGTCGGCACGATCACGTCATACTGCTTGCTGCCACCCGCCTCGAGCTTCGAGAGCATGTCCTCGTTCGACTCGTAAAAAGACGCATTGACCTTCACACCATTCGCCTTCTCGAACTCCTTGATCAAACCCATGTCGATGTACTCACTCCAGATAAACAAATTCACGGACTTGCTTTGCGCCCCAACATTGAAAGCAGCAAAGCTCGAGACGATCCCCGCCGTGATTGCCGCACCGATAATCCGTTTGTTCATGATGGCCTCCTTGAGCTTGATGCAAGATTCTACGACGCGATGTGAGGAGTAAGTGCAAAACGAAAAATACTGGCTCGAGGTTGGAATGAGGGATGCTGGGGAGGTGTGGGGGAACTCCCTCCGTCACCTGCGGTGACACCTCCCTCAGAGAGGGAGGTCAGGGTCAAAGGCCAGGGTCAAAGGCCAGGGTCAA
>JAYURE010000040.1:0-6546 GCA_043756345.1 Deinococcales bacterium
GAGTCAGCGAGGAAGTCCTGATCGCCTCGAGCCGCTGGCGTGACCGTGTGCATCGGGTCGTGTTGATGGGCGCGGAATCCACAGGCAAAAGCACGTTGACTGAACGCCTTGCGGAAGAATTCAATGAACCGTTTGTGCTCGAGTACGGGCGTGAAGTTTGGCAACGCAAAAATGGCGAACTTGAGCAATCGGATTACACGCACATCGCCGAGCATCACCGTAAACTCGAGGATGAAGTGATTCTCAAAGCGAAACGGTTTTTGTTTGTGGACACGAACGCCATCACGACCGCGTACCTGGGTTCGGTTTACGAGGGAACCGTGCCGGACCGTGTGATCGAATTGGCTCGAGCCGCCGAGACCCGCTATCACCACGTTGTCTTGCTGGCAGATGACATTCCGTTCGAGCAGGATGGTTGGCGCGATGGAGCCCTCTGGCGGTCTCGTTCGCAAAGCATCATCAAGTACGACCTGCGATCTCGAGGTGTGCATTTCACAGTGATCTCAGGCGATCTCGAAGCTCGAGTCAGTCAGGTTCGGGCGGTTCTTGAGGGGCATGTTTTACCAGTATCTACGCAATAAACTCTCAATTTGAGAACTTTACTCGCAATCTTTGAGACATTTGTGCCTCAAACTTTGATGTTCACGCAATCCTCGAGAATCTGTCTAGCCCGCCGCGTTTGCGCCCGAATCGCGCAGCCGGTAAACTGCTCGGCGTGACTGCCGCATCCACTTCATTGCCAAAACCACGCATCCTGATCTGTGACGAGATGCAATTCAAACCCGAACAACTCAAACGTGACGGTTTTCAAATCGAGTACGTCGCCAACATGCCACGTGAAACCATCCTTTCGAGGTTGCACGAATTCGACGCGCTGATCACCCGATCTCGGACCAAGGTCGATGTCGAACTCCTCGAACATGGCACGAATTTGAAAGTGATTGGTCGCGGCGGTGTCGGCGTGGACAACATCGATCTCGAGGCTGCATCGCGTCGCGGCATCATCGTTTTGAACGCGCCGGAGGCGAACACGGTCTCGGCTGCGGAATTGGCGATCACATTGTTGTTGGCGGCCTCTCGAGGCGTTGCCCGGTCGGACAAACTCACCCGCGCTGGCACTTGGGATCGCAAGTATTTGGGCCGCGAGGTCAAGGAAAAGACGCTCGGTATCATCGGGCTTGGACGGATTGGAACGCTAGTGGCGAACCGGGCGATGGGCTTGAAAATGAACGTCATCGCCTACGATCCTTACGTTTCGGCCCGACGGTTTGAACTTCTCGGTGTGACCCGAGCCGCGACGCTCGAGGAATTGCTACCGCAGGTGAATGCGCTGACGGTGCACACGCCCGCGACCGAGGAAACCATCGGCATGATCGGCCCGAAAGAACTCGCGCTCTTGAAACCCGGTGCAATCGTGATCAATGCGGCCCGTGGCGGCATCGTCGATGAGGGTGCGCTCGCCGCCTCACTCGAGGATGGTCATTTGTTCGCCGCCGGTATCGATGTTTTCGTGGACGAACCGCCCGCGATGGACCACCCGCTGTTGGGTCGGGACGATGTCGTGATCACCGCGCACCTCGGCGCGAACACGCTCGAGGCGCAGGACCGTGTCGGTTCGGAAATTCTCGAGCGCGTCTGTGCGGCCTTGCACGGCGATGTTTCCAAAGGCGCGATCAATGCACCAGCAATGGACGCGGGAATCCTCGAGAAGATCGGACCGTATTTGACGCTCGGGGAGCGTTTGGGTCGGATGCTCGCGCAACTCGAGATTGGACCAGCCCAAGAAATCGAAGTTGAATTCGCCGGGAAATTTCCAGGTGATACCGGCCCGATTTTCACCAGCGTCTTGGTCGGCTATCTGCGCAACATCACCGAGGAACAACCGAATCAGATCAATGCTCGAGCCCTCGCCAAAGAACGCGGCATCAATTTGACCGTGCGCCACGTCGAAGAATCCGAGGATTATGCCAACGAGATGTCCGTCAGCGTCAACGATGGCAAACGCGCCCGCCGTGTCTCGGGAACCTGTTTCGGCAAGCAACCGCGCCTGACCCGAATTCGCAATTACCGTCTCGAGCTTGCCCCCGAAGGTAGTGTTTTGATTTGCACCAATTACGACAAACCCGGTGTGGTCGGTCGAGTCGGAACCATGCTCGGCGAGAGTGGTGTCAACATCGCCGGAATGCAGTTGGGCCGCGACGAACCCGGCGGCAAAGCCCTGTTCACCCTCAGCCTAGATGCAAAACCCAACGCGGAAATCCTCGAGAAAATCCGTGCGCTCGACGTGATCGAAAGCGTCTTCCTGGTTCAGTTCTAAAACAGGTGGAAGGTGAAAAGTGAAAAGACTTTTCCTTTCTTGCTCACAAGATTTCACCTAACGGGCCGTTCGCGCTTCCACTTTAAACTTTCCACTTTTTCACTTGGAGTTCCCATGTTTCGTCAACGCCTTATTGCGCCCGGTCCCGTCGAAATCTCGGTAGATGTTCGGCTCGCGCTGGCGGGGCCACAAATCCATCACCGCACCAATGAGGCTCGAGAGGTGCTGATAAAGGCTCGAGCGCAATTGAAACTCGTGTTTGGACTGCCGGAGTCTTGGGAGGCTCCGTTGATTCTGACCTCGAGTGGCACGGGTGCGTTCGAGGCGGCGTTGCTGAATTTGCTCGCGCCTGGTTCTGAAGTTGTTTCGCTGGCCGCTGGAAAATTTGGTGAACGTTGGGCGGACATGGCCCGCGCATTCGGTTACGTGGTTCACGAGAAGCGTCAAACTTGGGGCAAGGCGATTCCGGCAGATTGGGCTCGAGAATTGCTGTTGGCGAATCCGAACGCTAAAGCACTGCTCGTGACGCATTCGGAAACCAGTACCGGTGTTTTGCATGATCTCGAGGCGACTGCTCGAGCGGCACGCGAGATCGCGCCGGATTGTTTGATCATTGCCGATGCGATCACCAGTTTGGGCATGAGTGAGATTCGGCCCGGTGATTGGGGCTTGGATGCGGTGATTTCTGGTTCGCAAAAAGCGGTCGGTGCGCCTCCTGGACTTGGATTCCTGGCACTCTCACCTCGAGCCGTCGAGATTGTGAACACGCTCGAGTCGAGCACGCGTCCGTACTATTTCGATTTGCGCCGCGAACTCAAAGCGCAACCGAACGGTGAAACTGCCGCGACACCCGCAATCAATTTGATTCAGGGATTGGTTGTGGCCCTCGCACCTCTCGAACTCGAGATTCAAAACCGTGGACTCGAGGCGGTTTGGCATGAAAAGAAAACCATGAACGATGCCCTGCTCGCTGCCGCCATCGCCTGTGGTTGCTCGAGTTTTGCCGAGGTTCCATCCCCAGCTTGTGTGACCCTCGTGCCGCCTGCGCCAATCAAGGGCAAGGATCTGGTCAAAGCACTTCTGGCCCGTGGTGCTCGGGCGCAGGGTGGTCAGGACGCGATCAAGGACGACATCTGTCGCATCTCCTTCATGGGCAATTTCGACCGTTACGATTGCCTCGCCTTCGCCGGTCTGCTAGAGGATTCACTTGCCGATTTGGGCATCAAGTTTGCTCGAGGTGCTGGTGTCGCTGCGGCTTGGCAGGTGCTCGAGTCGTTGTAAATCTCATTGTGATTTCCGAAACGAAAATGCGGGCGAGAATCTAACTGGATTCTCGCCCGCCTCTGTTTTTGAACTCATCGTGCGGCAGTACCGTTGAACAACAAACTGATTGGGAACGCATACGGATCAAGTCCTGGAACCTCGAGTTTGGGTGCGCTCGAAACGCCGAAATCAAATTTTCCACCGATGATCACGCGGGCCGCAGCAATCGGGTCAAGGGTGAACCTCGAGTAAATCACGCTGGTGTCGCGGGCTTTGATTGTGCCGCCTGCCTCGGCGCTGGCGATGACTTGGCCACCGACGTTCAGTCCGAGCGGCATGATGATTTTGTAACCAATTGGACCGGGGTTGGTGACTTCAAATCCCAAGTCGAGCGTCGCGCCGGTCAGCCCAATCCCAAGGCGGGTCAGGTCCGAACGCCATTTGAAGCTCGGTGGGGTGCTGGCAATGCTCGGGGTTTTGTAGGTGCCTTGCGCGAGTGTATACGGTCCAAACTTCGGGCTGCCCAAGCTGCCGAGCGCAATCCTAAACGCACCCTCGAGCCTGTATGAGATCGCGTCACCTCGAGCGACTTTCAGCAGGCTTTGCAGTGTGTTGACGTTGATCGGCACATCGACATCGATTTTAATTTCGCTGGGCGCGTTGTTCGCGGCCAGATTGAGGCCCTCCGAGCTTGCCCCGGCGACTTTCTGCCCGTCAATCAACAGATCAAAGTTGAGTTCTTCGACCCGACCACCGATGGGGTTTGGATTGCGGCCCTCGAGCGTCAATCGGACCACGGCTCGGGCGGGGGCGTCCAATCCGGGCGGATCGAACCTCTCGAACCCGGCCTCACGCATTTCAAAGGTTGGTGGGCGAACGACCGGCCCGAACAGCGAGCAGGCGTTCAGGACGGTGGCGGTGATGCCCAATGCTCCAGCGATTAAGAATTTCTTCACTCAAGTATTGTATTGCGTTCGGTGACACAACCCTGAGAGTTTTGCACGTCAGGGTTTCTGGCTCAGGTTTTTTGGTCAGCGCAGCAACGCGAGTGCCTTTTCAACCAGCACATCGCGGCCATCCCTGCCAATCTGAAGGAAGTTATCGACCAGTTTCACGTCCGGCGTGACCCGTTCCGGGAATGGTTTGCCGTTTGCCTCGAGTGCCCGGACGGTGGTGATCGCCAGGGCGGAACGGTCGATCAGGACGAAATCGTTCGTGGCTGTGTTCAAAATCCCGTAGGTCGGTTCGCCAATCACCGGGCCGCGTTTCTCGAGTTGCATTCGGTAAGCGAACTCTTCGCCGCAACTGGCAGTGCTGGAATTCACCAGCGTTACGACCTTGCCGGTGAATTTGGCCGGGTTTGGGATGTTGTACGACTGCGGTTCTATCGGGTCGTTGTCAGAGGCCGTGCCATCTTTGTAGCCGTCGATGCTCCTCTCGAATCGACTCTCAAAAATCTGCGAGAAGTTGCCAACGAACGCACCCGCCGCCGCGACGCATTCGGTCAGGAACCCGCCAGGGTTGTCGCGCAGATCAACGATCATGCCGGTTGCCTTTCTTGAGATCGCCTGATTGACCAGTTCGTGGACCTTCAGGCCGGTCTTCTGGTAGGTTTCAAAAGTTGGAATGCGCAAGAGCATCACCGACGGTGCGCCACTGTCCTCCAAGTACGGCAACAGGTCGGTCTGCTCAAGGATTTTGGGTGTCAGTGTCACCTCGAATCGCGCTTGACCTCGAGCAATCTCGAAGCGTGTGGTTTGTCCCGAGGCTGAGGCGGCTCGAATTTGTTGAATGCCGTTCTGACCGCTGGTAAATCGTGTACCGTTGATGCCGATGATCTTGTCGTAGCGATGCACGCCTCCGAGTTGCGCCGGACCGTCGGAGATCAGTTCAGCCACGAGCACCCCACCAACCGTGCCCTCGAGTTGCCAACCGATCAATGGTTTGTCCGAAGGTCCGCTCGACCCCTGCTGAGCGACCAGGGATTCGGCGTAATTTTCCGGGCTGATGAAATACGTGTGCCCGTCTTTGACATCGTTGAGCATGCGTGCCACGAGCGGACGGGCTGTTTCGTAACCGCACTTTTCGCCCTGACCCGAACAAACCCGGTCTAGTTCTTGCTTGTAGCGTGCCACCAGAATCTCGAGATTGACGTTCGAAAAGCCATGGTAGTGAAACTTCAGGTAGAAACTGGCCTGTTCAAACAGGTTTTGCGCTGGGCTGTTCGGGGCGGCCAATGCGCCGGTCATGAACGTGATCGTGGAAAGGAGAACCGCCAGACTGTTGACGAGGGGGTGTCGCTTCATTGTTCAAGTCTACGGCGAAGTCCTGCGGTGGTGATGCAACTAAAACGGCTCGAGCGATGAAACTCGAGCCGCAATGCTGAAGTTTGGCGGAGAGAAAGAGATTCGAACTCTTGAAAGGGTTGCCCCTTTACACGCTTTCCAGGCGTAAGTTTGCCATTTTGTCAGATTTTGTAAGACCTCATATTCGCGTGTTTGACGGCTTATTCCGGTGTCTCGTTTCGCTTCACATCATCTGAACCGCTGCCGGTTGGCGCACCGGTTGGCGCAGGTTGGCGCAAGAATGCGAACCGCTGCCGAAGATCGGTTAGAAGTTTTTCCATTTCAGTGCCAAGGTCAAGGTATTCAAATTCCCTCCGACCCCGAGGTGAGGTCAACTTCATCCATGCTTTAGCCTGACGTTCGTGAAATGCGGGCGTTGCCTCGTCTGGCTTTGGTTTCTTTGCCACTGCCGTATGTGATTCGCTCACGATCTGCGAGAACCATTCCGGGAGTTGCATTAAAAAGTCGTGGCTTGCTTTCCACATTAATGAGATGGTGGCTTTGTACCAGTTCGCCACGTCTTCGGCCTCGCTTTTGTGCCACGGCCCGGACAGCCGTTCCACCATCACCTCTATGACTTTATGGACTTGAAGTATCGCCACCGCTTTCCGGTATTCAAAG
>JAYURE010000041.1:0-2389 GCA_043756345.1 Deinococcales bacterium
CGACGAAATCCTCGCGCGGTGAAAGTGAAGATGTCGGGGTATGCAAAGAAACGTCGTGCTGGTGCGGCTTGATCCTTAAACTCCTGGTATTGGCTGTAGGGTCAAGAAGGTGCTGTCTTGTGAGCAAGAAAGTGAAAAGAAAAACCCAACATCAAAACCACAAGGCTCGAGCCTTTACTTTGAACTTTTCACTTTCCACCTTTCACCGATCTTCTCGCCCTTTCCTTGCCAAACACGAGCTTTCCCGGTCAGAATGCACCCGTGACCACAAACGCTCCAACAGCCGCACCACCTCGAGTAGCTATTCGGGCCGTGCAACCTCGAGCGAATACTTTCTGGTTTCTGGCTGGCCTGAGCGTGGTGGCGTTGCTTGGTTTGTTTTTGTTTCCGTTCGCCACTGTTTCGCGTGGCTTCAGCGGCGAGGGCACGTTGCTGGTGCATCCGGGGAACATTGTGAATTTCGCAAATTTCAAACCGGATTCGTACCCGGATTTTTCGGCCTCAACGCTGGCGGGTTGGTTCACGATGCTGACCGTGATCGTCTTGGCGGCGTTGGCGTTCATGCGCTCGAGGTTCGTCGGTTGGGCTGGCGCGTTGGTGATGCTGGCGGTCGCGTTGCAACTCGGCTTGATGATTCATGCGATTGATGTCGTGCAATTCCCGTTGCTCGAGAAGGGCACGTTGTACCGTCGTTTGGCCTTTCAGAATTTCGGTCCGAACCTCGGCGCGGTCGTGCTGTTCCTGGCGGGTGCGTATGGTGTGGTGGTTGGCCTGTCGCACCGTTCGGATTGGGCAAAACGAATCTACGACCTGCGCGGTGGCATCGTCCCAACTGTTTCGTTGCTGCTGGCCATCGTGGTCGGTGGTATCGTCATCCTGACCCTGCAACCAACTCCCGGCACAGCACCAGACTCGAGCCTTGGCACAAGCTGGTTCGGTCGCGTGGATTTGTTGTGGTACGCCTACTCGAGTTTGTTCGGGCCGTTGTTTCCGCGTTTCCGGCCAGCATTTGACTTGGCGGGATTGTGGCTCAGTTTGACGCAGGCCACACCGTTGATCTTCACCGGTTTGTCGCTCGCGTTCGCGTTCCGCGCAAGCCTGTTCAACATTGGTGCGCCCGGCCAAATCGTTTTTGGTGCGATCTTCTCGAGTGCCGTTGGCATTTACGTGCCGGGACCATGGGTGATTGTCGCGCCGCTCGCCATCATCGCTGCGGCCTTGGGTGGTGCGTTCTGGGGCGCAATTCCGGGTTGGTTGAAGGCACGTTTCGGATCATCAGAGGTGATCAACACGATCATGCTTAACGCGATTGCTTCAAGCATTCTGGTGTTTTTGATCGGCTCGAACAAGGCCAGCTTTTTTGGTCAAACCATCACGCTTCCGTTCAAAGCTCCGGGCGGTGAGGCGAAAAGCCTCGAGCTTGGCGCTGGGGCACACCTGAATCCATTGATCACCGTCATGGGCTTGAAAGCCGGTGACAATGCCGTGAACCTCGCCATTCCGTTCGCCATTGTCGGCTTGATCATCGGTGTTTTGATCTGGCGCGGCGTGGCTCGAGCCCGCAGTCTTCATTGGGCGATTCCGCCCGTGGCGCTCGCGGTTGTGGGTGCGCTGATCGGTTTGATCGCGGGCAACGTCAACGTGCTCGTTTCTGGTTCGATGGCAAGCGCCCGCCTGAATTTGTCCTTCTTGATCGCACTCGGAGCTGCCGTGTTCTACGGTGTGTTCATGTGGCGCACCAAGTACGGTTTCGAGATTCGTGCCCTGGGCTTGTCACCCAAAGCCGCCGAGTACGGTGGTGTCAACGTCGCCCGTAACACGATCCTGGCGATGGCGATTTCTGGGGCACTCGCAGGACTTGCCAGCACGCATTACGTGATGGGTGGAGCGCTCGAGGAATTCCGTTTGAAGCAAACCATTCCGGTCGAATCTGCCGGTTTCGGTGGCATTACTGTCGCACTCTTGGGTTCCAACACGCCGGTTGGTGTGATCGCCTCGAGCATCCTGTTTGGTGTGATGAACACCGGTGGTCTCAACCTGGCGCAATCCCTGACGAAAATCTCGCGTGAGGTTGTGACCGTCTTGCAGGCATTGATCGTCTTGTTCATTGCCGCGCAAGGATTCCTGTCTGGCGATTTTTTCAGGGCCATCAACAAACCGTACAAAGAGGACGAACCTGAGTCCGCTCAAGCCCCCAAACTCGAGGAGGCCAAATCATGAATTGCTCGAGGCAACAGCAGGGCGACCACAAGGGATGTCTTGACCCAAACCGTGCACCCTGCGGGCAGAGTCGCCATCTATTCCGACTAAATCGAAAACAGCGTGAGAGACGCGAAAGAGTCACCCCCTGCGAAGTAGGGGGTAGCCGCGAATGCGGCGGGGGTCGCGC
>JAYURE010000042.1:0-2386 GCA_043756345.1 Deinococcales bacterium
AGGTTCGATGCGAAAATCAAAGCTTACGTGCTCGAGGCGAGCATTGAAACAAGCTTGCCGCTTGAATTGAAAACCCGATTTGAAGTGCTCTAAAACCGCTCAGGTTCGAGTGGGGGAGACGAAGGCATTGATCTTCGTCTCCCCCACTTGTTTTGCTCTGGGCATGTCGATCAGCCTCGAGCATTGCTCTTATAGCCCACCGGTTTTGCGCAAATGGTGGGCACAGCCCACCCTACAGGTCTTGCTGTCGAATGCTCGAGTTGACCCAGAATATGTTGAAGGCCAACCGTCACTAAGTATCTCCCAGTTAAAACTTAGATTATCAAATTATTGGTCGAGAAATTAAAAATGTTCAGGACAGTGTTTTTGTGATCTAAGATTTTAACATGGCGTACATCCAAAACCGGGATGTACTTAAACTTGTGGGCTTCGAGATCCGCTGTACACGGCTGGCGAGGACCACAAACCCTGCTCGAGTCCACGCTTGACGATGCTGCGCGAATTCTGGTCCAGGCGATTGCGACCCAAGTAACGCATGATCGACCAGCTTAAGTACAAGCACCAACCGATGCGTTCAGGAATCGTCCAAGCGCTGCTGAAACGAACCATCCAGAGTTTGTTGCGCACTTCGTAAAAGTACCGTCCGCTCGAGTCATCCAAAGGCACGTAAGGACGGGTTGAGGAATGCATCACCGTGGAATTCGGCACGGCGTAACCCTGCGCGTCACGCAGCAAACGAGCGGTGTACTCGACATCATCGTTCCAAAAGTAATATGCCGACCAGGGCAAGCCGTGCCTGGCGACGCTTTGCAAATCGATCAGGGTTGAAACGAACGAGGTCGCCCGCACCGAGGCCAGCAGATCACGCCGCGCCCAATGGTTGCGTTGCCGCCAGGAAATCCCGAACACGGGCCGGTTCATCGGGTGAGGCGTTCCGTCCTTCCAGATCACGTAACTCGAGAGCAAACTTGGACGGGAATCTTTGGGAAAAGACACCAGGGTTTCCAAGAGCATCTCGAGCGCGTCCGCTTCGGGCACGCAATCGTCATCAAGGGTCCAGACAAACTCGAGCTTGCTGGCGAGTGCCCGTTCGAAGCCTTTGGAGAAGCCTCCGGCAGGACCGGTGTTGAGGTTCAAATGCACAATTTCGACGTTCGCAAACTCGAGGCGGATCGCGTCATACGTGCCGTCTTCGCTGGCGTTGTCAATCACGACGATGTGTTCGGGTTGGCGCGTTTGTGCTTGCACGGCGCGAAGGCAATCGCGCAGTTGATCGAGCCGGTTGTAACTGACGATCAAGGCGCAGACACTCGGGGTGGTCTGTGCAGATGCGGTTCCGTTGAGGTTCGAGAGGCCCGAGCTTGTCGTGCGTGAATTGAGCAGCGACGGAAAAGCAGTCATGTAGACCGTGCGGCCCGCATAGGCCGCCTCGAGGTAAAGCGCAATCACGTAGCCAATGCACAATCCGGTCATGCCATTCCAGTGCGCTCCGATAACGGCCAGGGTCAATTCCAGAACGGTTCCAACGGCGGCGTACTGAGCGATTCGCACCAGTTGATTCTGAATCCGACCCAGCGTCATGAAATGCGTTTTAACCACGACTGGCAAGGCCGCAAACGCCAGGATTTGCAGGCTGGTTTCCGCCTCGAGCGCGTATTGTTTGCCAAAAATGCTGAGGATCAGGTGCGCACCAAAAAGCAAGACGAGGGCGTATCCAGTCACCAGCAGGGCCGACATGCCCAGACTCGAGCGCAAGCGAATCGCCAAGGCGTGCTTATCGGCGGCGTTCATGGCGTGCAGAACGGTTGCCAGCGCCAGCGGCACGAAAAACCCAAAACCGGTCAACTGCCAAGCAAAGTAAAAACTCGCATTGGCCGAAGCTCCAAGCATGCCGGTGACAATCACGGGCATGATGTTGCCCGTACCCAAATACGCCATGTTGATCGCGTGATGCCCGAGTGCGGTTTTTCGTGTTTTCCACAGGCTCGAGAAATCTGGTTTGGGCAGGACGTTTAAACCCTGGGTTCGCATTGCCAGGGCGAGCAGCACGAAGGCCGCGCCCAAGCCGAGCACCCAGGTCGCAAACAACCCGTTGCTGCCACCGGCTGCCCGCAGGCTCGAGATGCTCAGGGTCAGCAGCAACACCAGTTTGAGCACCGCGAACAGCGCATTTCGCCAGAGTTGCAGTTTGCCGCGCAGCATGCCGATCAGGGCTTCATCAAGGATTGAACCGACGGTGGTGAGTGCCAAACCACAGACGAACATCAATCCCAACGGCAGGTTGTCACGCAACGGGACGAACTCTTGATTGATCGACGGGATGATCATGACCGCCAGCAATCCGATCAACGCACCGGCCAACCCCACGCTGATCAGTGCCGCACTG
>JAYURE010000043.1:0-2385 GCA_043756345.1 Deinococcales bacterium
GCCGGTCGCAACAACCATTGACCTGCCCTCGAGCCTGGTGATCCGCGAATCCAGTCGCAGCATCAAAGGTCAGGGCCTGATCGATCAGGCATCCGATTCGGAACGGATTGACATTCAAAGGCTGCGCGAAGAATTGATCCGAACGGTGCTGCACCCAAACGAAACCGGTCAGGCGTTCCTGCGAACCTGGCGAAATTGGATGCGTTCAGAACCCATCCACCACCGAGGGTCATCGTTTTGGCAAGAAATCCTGCAACACCTGCTGGCCCAAATACCTGTCAACCTCGAGCCGGAAGCATCGCGCCAAGCCCTGTTGCTTCTCGGACGGGCGAACGCCATGACCATCAGCGAGGGGCAACTGATTCGCAAACGCCATCAACTCAACGAACAAACCGGCATGAGTTGGTATCACAGCTTCGATGTGGCCGTGATGTCCGAAGCCAACATTCCCGCCCTGATCCGAAACACCGTGCAGTTCCTCCCCGACCTCGGCCTGAACCGTTGCTACATCGCGCTGTTTGAAACGCACGGCCCGACCATCTGCGAAACCGCCCACCTCGTGCTCGCCTTCGAGAATGGAGTGGCCCAAACAATCGATTCCAGCCCATTCCCAACCCGAAACCTCTTGCCAACCAGCATGCAACGACCCGACGGGCACCTGTACCTGCAACCCCTGTACCTGCAACCCCTGTACCTGCAACCCCTGTACGTCAACCAAGAACAATACGGCTGGATAATGGTCGAAATCCCCACCCAAAAAGCCTTCTACTTCGAGGCTCTGCACCAAACCCTCTCCAGCGGCATTCACAATGCCATCCAAGCCAGACGCCTTCAGGAATACACGGCAAGCCTCGAGACCCGCATTCTTGAACGCACCCAAGCCCTCGAGACCAGTGTCGAACAACTGCGGGCCGAAAATGCCGAACGTCGTCTGACCCAAGAGGCACTGCGGGCCGCGAACGCACAACTGCGTCAAGCCACGCTCCAAGACGGCCTGACCGGAGTCTCCAACCGGGCCGCCCTGGACGACTACCTCGAGCGGCAATTGCGAACCTTGCAACGCAATCAGCAACCACTGACCTTCGTGATGTGCGACATCGATTTTTTCAAACCCTACAACGACCATTACGGCCACCTCGCCGGGGATCGCACGCTGCGCGAGGTGGCACAGGCGATCAAACAAAGCCTGATGCGCAGCGAGGACATGGTGGCCCGATACGGCGGCGAGGAATTCGCCCTGGTTTTGCCGAACACCGATCTCGAGCACGCCAAACACGTGATCGAACGCATTCAACAACTGCTCGCGGACCTGGACATTCCGCACAAGGCATCAACGATGGCGTCCCGCTTGACGCTCAGCATGGGTGCGATCAGTTTGATTCCAAACGATTCAACGACCGTGCACGACCTGATTCACACCGCCGATCTGGGACTGTATGAAGCCAAAGCCAGCGGGCGAAACACGGTCATCTGGCAGACGGTCCTGCATCACGATGCCGCGAAAACACCATCCGAATTTGCGCTCGAGCCGAGAGCGTAAATCACATCCTCGAGATTTGACGTAGTGGGACGTACTTGATCCAACGCCGATCTCGGATAGATTTAAATTCATGATTACCGTTTATCACGATTTTCTCTGCCCATTCGCATGGCGAGGTTTGGAATTGCTGGCCGCGCTCGAGATTCCGTTCGCTTCGCGGCATTTCAGTTTGGTGCAAGGCAACCACCCGGACAACAACGGCCTGCCACGCAGCGCCCCGGTTTGGAAGCTTGCAGATCAAACCTTGGCCGACACCACAAATTCCGGTCTGCCTGCGTACTTGAACGCCGATGGAAGCCTCGAAGCATTTTTCGCCTCGCACGCCGCTCTGCACCAAGGCCGTGAAACGCACCTGCGATTCGCACTCGAGTTGTACCGTGCAAGGCATCGGGACGCAAAAACCTTGAACGCCGAAACCGCACTCGAGGCGGCACACACAGCCAAGCTCGATCTGAGCGCCTTCAAAGCGGCCCTGGCCGACGAAACCGCACGTCGCGCCGAACTCGCCATAGACCTTGAAGCTGCCGGAAAACTCGGTGTCTTCGGTACGCCAACAATTCAACTCGAAACGGGTGACATCGCGTACTTCCGCTTCTCGAACCTGCCCGAAAGCAAAGAGGCAAAACTCGAGGCTTGGAAATTGTTTGAAGGCACACTGACAAGCGGTGCGCGAATTGAAACGATCAAACGCGCCAAACCGTAGACTCGGGCCGTAGAATTAGGGCATGAACCTGATCCCAGACCTGACCAACCTCGAAGGAACGTTGGGCCGAATTTGTCGCGCCCGACTCGAGGATTACGCCAACGCAAGCCTGGATGTTCCCGAACGCTCGAGCCAGTTTTCT
>JAYURE010000044.1:0-2380 GCA_043756345.1 Deinococcales bacterium
TCTTGCAGCAAGCGGACCGGGCTGGGCGTTTCACGAACGATGATTTAAGTGTCTCGCTGGATGGCGTCAGAACCACTGTCCAGGCTGGCGGAGTGGTGATCCTCGGGCCGGGTGAGAGCATCACCCTCGAGCCATATCAGAGCCATCAGTTTCGGGCTTTGGATTCAACCGTGCTGGTCGGTGAGGTTTCAACGGTCAATGACGACGCCAATGACAATTTCTTTTTTGAACCGGTCGGACGATTCCCTGAAATTGAAGAAGATGAAGCACCATATCGACTGCTGTGCACGGAGTACGCGACATAAGTCCGGGTTCAGTTTGAGGTTTGCCTCATCTGGCAACTTGATCAGCGAGGCTCGAGGGCGAATTCCTCGAGGAACGCCTCAAGTTTGGCCTGAGCGTCCACCACCACAACACCTGGCGTTCTGGACTCGAGCCAGATCAGAAGCAACACAGGTTGCGTTTGATCCGCTCCTAGATTGTTCAAGGCAATCACCGGGGTAAATGGCGTGGCGGTCAATCGGTCGCCAGCACGTTCACGGTCATACGCCGTCAGTTCGATTTGATACCCTTCGAGACCAAACGGTGTTTGAACGGCTTGAATTTTCGCTGGATCTCCGCAACGTTCGGCCCGGGTCTGGAACAAACATTCAAACCGGACACGCTCGAGCGCCAGTTCGAGCAGACTGGTACGGGACGGATCGAAATTGGAAAGCGGTATTGAACGCAGCATCACCGTGAAATCGTCGTCTTTGCGGTTCAGGCGAATTCGATCCGCGAATTGACTGGCCCGGTACGAAGGCGCAATCTTGATTGGCAAACCCAGCCTTGCGAGGGACACAAAGTCAATGGGAATTTCCAGCGGCTTCGGCGTTGCTGCCGCATCAACCGGATCAGCCGATGCTGAAACATCCGGGGCGAGACCAAATACAGCGCTTCCATCTCGAGCGGCATAGAGGCTGATTGTGCCACCACTGACCAAGGTTCCGGCCCCAACCGCAAGTGTGTTTCCATCGGCACTGAAGGCCAATCCTTCGGTCCAATCGCTGTGCCGTTTCAGGGTCGCCAACGGCATTGCATTCGCGGCATTCCACAGCCTGACCGAACCGTCGTCTCCGGCTGTGGCAAGCAGTTGACCATCGGCACTCCAAGCCAACCCACCGATGAAACCCGGTCCATGGCGAAACACCTCGAGACGGGTTCCGCTCGAGGCGGCCCAAATGCTGACCAGACCATCATCACTGGCGACAGCAAACCGGGTCGAATCGGCACTCCAGGCCACAACCCGAGTCCATTCGGCAAATTCATTCAGGACGTAAGTCTCGACACCATCTCGAGCCCGCCACAGTTTGACCGTGCTGTCGCTGCTGCCCGAAACGATGAACTGACCGTTGGGGCTCCAGGCAATCGACAAAATCGCGGCGCTGTGACCCGTCAATTCGCGCTCGAGCAAACCCGATTGCGCATTCCAAATCCCGACCACACCTCGAGAACCAGCGATGGCAACGTGCGCCCCATCTGGACTCCAAGCGACGCTGGAAAGCCAATCGTCAGCGCCACGCACGGCATGCAGTTTCGTGCCATCCTGCGACCAAATGATCAAAAGCCCCTCGTCACCAACAGAGGCGAGATGCTGACCGTCAGCACTCCATTCCAGGTCGCGCACCCAGCCTGTGTGTCCCGCCCAACGCTGAGCAGCACCGCCCTGTCGGATAAAAACCGTGACGTTCGTGTCGTTCGCGGCGCTGGCGATTCGGCTCGAGTCTGGATGCCAGGCCAAAGCGACCGTCGCGCTTGAAAAGCCAGTCAGGGTAGCGACTTGTTCACCGGATTGTAACTCCCAAGTCCTGGCCGATCCGTCTGAACTGGTTGTGATCAGTTGCGTTTGTGCCCCACGGGTCACGGGGACGAAACCGACCGCATTGACGCTGTCCGTATGCCCAACAAATTGCCGATTCGAGCCGTCACGCAAATTCCACAACCGCACGCTGCGGTCAAGACTGACACTCGCCAACTGACGACCATCTTTTGCGAACGCCAAACCGAGCACGGTTCGTTCATGCCCACGAAAGACTCGAGGCGCATTCGATTTCGCAGCCCAAACCCGAACCATGAAATCCGTTCCAGCCGCCGCCAACAGCTTGCCGTCGGCAGAAAAATCAACCGCTCGAGAACCATCCGCCGCAGCACGCAACTCCCGCGAGACTTTGCCACTGGCCGGGTCATAAACGCGCACGAAGGCATCATCACTGGCGACGGCCACGGCACGGGCATCTGCACGCCAGGCAAGCGCACGAATCCGAGTGCTTGAGCCACGCAAAACCCGACCTGGCGTTCCACTCGAGACATCCCAGATGCGCACGAGTTTGTCATCGCCACC
>JAYURE010000045.1:0-2376 GCA_043756345.1 Deinococcales bacterium
CATTTGTCGGTGAAGCCCGCCCTGTCACCACCTGCTGTCAGGATTGGCTCGAGGTAATGGTCTTGTTTGAAGTGCGGGTTGGTGCTGCCCTCCCAGTCGATCAGGTCCACAATGAAATCCAAGTCTTGGGTTTTGTCGGCGGGTACGCTACCGGTCAACCAACTCCAGTCCACGGGTCGGTTCTCGATCATGCTTTGGAACATCGCAAAGACGTCCGATCCCCACAGCACCTCGAAGATCAGCATGCTGCCTGGTGCGTGCAGGATGCCTGCGGGCATCTGCCAACCGGTTCCGGGTTTGAGTCGGAACGCCCTCGAGAAATCGAGGATGCCGTTGTCACCGATCTTGCCGGAGCGCCATTGCTCGAGGCAGTCGATGATGTCTTGGCGTGTGGTGCCCGGCTCGAGGCCCATGAAGCTGTACGGGAAGAGGTTCGGGTTGGCGTTGAGTTCTTTGGGAAAGTAATACGCCTCGGGTTTGTGTTCTTGCCCGACCAGTTTGGCGTGTTCTTCGCGGTGGTGCAGGTGGTGCGCGATGGCACCCATCGGGTCGAAGAACTTGGCGTAATTCGGCCACTTGCCGTATTTTTTAAACATTTTCGTGCCGATCAATTCCGAGCCTCGAGCGGCGACGGCATCGCGCAACAGAAATTGCTCGCCGTTCGCACCGACGACGTAACTCAGTCCTTCATCCTCGGGTGTGCCGGGACCATTTTGGGCTTGGACCGTGCTGGCAAACCAACGCTCGCTGATGCCGCCTCGGGTTGGACCGTGAACGTACAAGTCCTCCTCGGCGAGTTTCATGCGTCGCCCAGGATAAATGAATGTGCGTGGCACCCAGGTCGGTGCGAGGCGCAGCACGCCTTTGCCTTTGCCCATCGCGGCATCAAGTTGTGTCTCGAGGCTCGGGGTGGTTTTTGCTGCTTTGACGGCAGGTTTTTTGACGGCTGGTTTTTGGACTGTCGTTTTTTTGCTTACCATGTTCGCCTCCGAAATGGGGAGTGAAAGAGAAAAGTAAAGACCTTGGCTTGCTCGAGATTCAAAACTCAAAACCCTGGTTTTTCCTCACTGCTCATCGCTCATTGCTCATTGCTCATTGCTCACTGCTGTTTTTTCTCCCACACCTGTCCGGGTTTCCAATCCACATCCACTTTGTCGCTGGGTTCAAACGGCGTCTTGATGAACAGGGCTTTCCAATCGACCGTACCGGTGTTGCAAACGTAGTGCATTCCGCCGGGTTCGACTTGCAAATAATCGCCGCTTTTCAGCACGATCAATTCGCCATCGACGTACATTTGAATCTCACCCTCGAGTGTGTAAAAACTTTCTTCGACCCGCTCGTGATAGTGCGCCGGGAAATCCTGGCCGGGTTTCAGAACCACCATACCGACATCGTTGCGCGGTCCTTTGACCAGGTATTTCGGTCCCCAGTCGCCGAATCGGTACGGGATGCCTGCTTCGTTGACGGGTTCATTCATGGGTGCTCCATTTGGCTTGAGCTTTAGAGTCCGGGTGCTTTCCAGAGGTATGTCGTGATGTTCGCATCGACCAAGTTGCGCTGAGCGGCGTAAGCTTGCGTCCAGCGTTCGCGCAGTTCACGGTAGGTTTGCACGTTCTCCAGAATCGGTTGAACTTCGCGCTCAAACTTCACGACCTGTGACGCCTCGAGCATGTTCTGGTAGATCTGTGCCCCAACCCCGGCGGCCAGGGCCGTACCGAGCGCGGTGGCCTCCTTGACGACCGGTATGCGCAGTGGCTTGCCGGTGGCATCGGCGAGGATTTGACACCACAACGGGCCTTTGGCCGCGCCGCCCGCGAAGACGAGCGATTCCGGGTTGACCCCAGAAAACTCGAGGATGCGCTCGAGGTTTCCGGCGGTGACAATCGCAGCGTTCTCTTGCAGGGCGCGAAAGATTTCTGGCTTGCCGCAACGTCTCGGATCGAGGTTGAGGTTCAGCAACGACGGGCTGGCGTGATACCAACTCGAGTAACGCATCACATCCGAAAACACCGGCATGATCCCGTGCGATCCGACCGGGACTTTGGCGGCCATCTCCTCGAGCACCGTGTACGTGTCCGCACCGCGAGCGGCGGCGAGTTCTTTTTCGGGTTGGCAGAAGGCATCGCGGAACCAACGCATCGTCAGGCCCGCGTAGAAGACGATGGCCTCGGCCTGCCACAATCCGGGAACGGCGTGACAATTGATGCGCACGTTCATGCTCGGATCGCTGACGGCGGCGGGCAGGTTGACCTCCTGCTGCCAGAAGCTGCCACCGAGCACGGCGGCCTGACCGGGCCGCACGACGCCCAAGCCAACACAACCGAGTTGCGCATCACCTCCGCCCATGATGACGGATGTGCCAACATTCAAACCGGT
>JAYURE010000046.1:0-2370 GCA_043756345.1 Deinococcales bacterium
CGTGTCGTTCCCGTGCCGGTTCACAACCTCGGACAGCAAGCCGTGATCCTCGAGAGTGAGGGCGAGGGTTTGGTCTTCACCGCCGATTTGCTGCCGACATTTTTTCACCTGCCTTATGCCTTCATCATGGGTTTTGATTTGTACCCGATGACCACGCTCGAGGTGCGAAAAAAGTATTTTCCTGAATGGTCCGAACGCGGATTCTGGATTGCTCCGCCGCACGATCCGACTCGAGCCTGGGCGAGAATTCGTCTTGCCGAACGTGGCGGCTTTGAACTCGAGCCCGAATAGAAATTCGATTGTGTCGTAGGGGCGAACTCCATGTTCGCCCTGCCGTTTTTGCGTCTCGAGAGTGCAATACTGCAACAAGATTTTTGGAGGATTCAATGGAAAAGCGTTTTATCGGAAAAACCGTCATCGTCACCGGCGCTGGTCACGGCATTGGTCGGGCCATCGCTGAACGTTTCGCGCTCGAGGGTGCGAACGTGGTCGTGAATGACATCAACCTCAGTCGTGCTGAGGGCGTTGCGGAGGCGATCACCTCGAGCGGCGGGATTGCCATTGCGGGCCTCGCTGACGTTGGTGACAAAACCCAGGTCGATGCAATGTTTGACCTGACCCTCGAGAAATTCGGGATGGTCGATGTGTTGGTGAATAACGCCGCAATCGCTTCTGTCGCCGAGGCTGGTGCTCATTTCTTGAACGGTGACGAGGCGTGGTGGGATCGGATCTTGCGGGCGAACCTCAAAAGCGTGTACCTCTGCTCGCATCGGGCGGCCTGGATCATGGCTCCAAAACGCACGGGATCGATCATCAATTTTTCGAGCGGTGGTGCAACCAAAGCGCACCGTGGCATGGCCTCATACGACGCGGCCAAAGGTGGCGTCGAGGCGCTCACTCGAGCCATGGCGTTGGATCTGGCCCCATACGGCATTCGCGTCAATTGCATCGTGCCGGGGTTGATTCGCACGTACAACATCACGGACGAGTTGGCGCTCGAGCGTGGCAAGGTCGTGCCGCTCGGACGTTTGGGTACCGCTGAGGATTTGGCGGGACCAACCGTGTTTTTGGCGACCGATGATGCGAAGTACATCACGGGTGTTTGCTTGCCGGTCGAGGGTGGCGTGCTGGTGCAGCAACGCTCGAGCGAGGTTGAAGTCTTTCCGCTCAGTTTGTTCCCGGTTATTCCTGCCGAGTAATTTTTGTCAGGTGATTTTTACTGCTGAATAAATGTGCCAATGGCTCGAGCGTTCAAGTTCAAGGATGCGAAGCTCGAGTTGTTGATTATGGTCAGGTTGGTGACATCGAACCGGGAGACGCCTCCCGGTTGCAGCACCCAGGCGTATCCATCACTGGTGAAGGCTGCATCGATTGGGTTGCTGACTGAAACGGCTTTCGAGTTGCTGGCTGGACTGCTGATGCGTTGAAAAACCACTTGGTTGGGTTGCAGGTACGCGATCAGTGAATCGTTTGGGCGTTTGTTCCAGACGGCTCGAGTGGTTGCCGTCAGTGGTTTGCCATTCAGAGCGACCGGTTCGGGCGTGAGTGTGCTCGAGTTTGGATCGATGAAGTACGCGCCACCTGCGCCAGAGTTGGTGCTGAAGCTCAGCAGCAGTCTCGTGCCGATACTGGTCAGGTCCAAGCGCAGGCTTGTGTCAAGGGTGCGCAGGCCTGCCAGGTTGAGTGCCGATGGGTTGACTCGATCAACATTGTCTTTGTTCAGTTTGAAGATCGCATAACTGGTGAATGGTGCAATCACGAACGGTTGCACGTCGGTTAAGGTCAAGGCCAGTGGGCCGTTCACGCGATTGGTTTCAAACGTGCCGCCCGAGGTGCCACCTGTAGCGATTCGGATCGGCTCGAGCGTGATGGTGCTGGCAGTGATGGCGCTCAGGTCAAACACCAGCACTCGAGGCTGACGGTTGCTGGTGTTGGTGCAGATGCGTTCTGTTGTGTTGGGGTTGTTGGGATCTTTTGGAGCGTCAGGGTCATCCAGAACCGCGATGCGTTGCGTGTTTGGCGAAAGCGCCAGTCGTGTTGGACAAAACTCACCGGTTGTCGGGAGCAATTTTGCAATCACTGGATTGTTGGCTTTGTTGCTGCGCACCTCGAGCCTGCCTTTAGCGGGCAGGGAAATGATGATCCGATCACCGGTTGGTGTTGTGACCAGATCGTAAGGTGCGCTTTCGGTGCCGACCGGCTGGCAGTTGGAAAGCTGACCGTTTTGTTCGAGGTTGCTGTTGGTGATCAGCAAGCCGATACCGACGGCAACGGGCAGGCTTGTGCCCGCATCGTTCAGGCAGTTGATGGTGCCTGCTGTCGGATTGGCAAAGATGAGTCGTGCACTGCTGTTGCCGCCCTCGAATGAAC
>JAYURE010000047.1:0-2370 GCA_043756345.1 Deinococcales bacterium
GAAGAAACGCAAGCTGCTCGAACGAATTTTGAACAATCCCAAAAACTTGGATTTCTTGGATCTCGTTCGACTGGCAGAGGCTTTCGGATTTCAACTTGAACGCTCGAACGGGAGCCACTTCATTTTCAAACACCCCGCCGTTCCAGAATTGCTGAATTTACAAAGCGTCAAAGGTCAGGCCAAGCCGTATCAAGTGCATCAATTTCTCGTGTTGATTGAACTGTACTCATTGAAACTGGAGGACGAATGAAAGACTTTCACATCAACATTTTTTACAGCGATGAGGACGAAGGTTATATCGCAGATATCCCAGACCTTGAGTTTTGCAGTGCCTTTGGCGAAACACCAGAAGAGGCATTGCGCGAACTTAGAATCGCCAAAACCCTCTGGCTCGAGGCGGCACGCGCAGGCGGAAAACCAATTCCTGAACCGAAGTACCGACCTGCGATTTACCAAGTCGCTGCCTGAATAGAGAACAGCCACCGTTAACCGCACGGATTCAACATTCGCAATCGATCTCGAGTCATAGATCGTCGAAATTGGAATCGAATCAAAAAACTTGTCAGTTCGTATGAACCCGTGATACACTCCCTCCCGCTGCCGTAGCTTGGTAGAGCTGCCCAGACCGGATTGATCTCCGGGGTTTCACGCCAGAGTTCCCCCGAACCGAGGCCCACGCCAAAGGTCAGCCGAACCCTCGAGAAAATCGGGCCGGTTCGCACCCCTCGAGATGAAATGCTCAAAGGGACGTTCGGAGGATTTCCGTGTTCAAAACCTACATGCCTGTGGCAAACGACCCGCGTTGGGTCCTGATTGATGCGAACGGTTTGACGCTTGGGCGTCTCGCCACCAGCATCGCCACTTTGATCCGTGGCAAACACAAACCCGATTACACCCCACACCTCGGCAATGGCGATTTCGTGATCGTTGTGAATGCCGAGAAGATTGTGCTGACCGGTGGCAAGATGGACGGGAAGATTTACACCCGTTACACCGGCTACCAGGGCGGTCTGCGCACCGAAACGGCCCGTCAAGCGATTGACAAGCACCCGGAGCGCGTGATCGAACACGCCGTCTTCGGCATGCTGCCCAAAGGTCGCATGGGTCGCAGCCTGCATACACACCTCAAGGTTTATAAAGGTGACGTGCACCCGCACGCCGCGCAGAAACCCGTCAAACTCGAGATGGCCCATGCGAAATACGAGGCGAAGTGATGGCAACGACTGAAACGTTTTACGGAACCGGTCGCCGCAAGGCCGCCGTCGCCCGCGTCTACATCCATGCCGGTGAGGGCCGCATCAAGGTCAACGGCAAGGACTTCCAAGAATACTTTCGCGGCATCATCCCCGCCGTGCAAGCCCTCGAGCCGTTGCGTGTGACCGGTGCTGCCGGTCGTTTCAACGCCACGATCACGGTTGCCGGTGGTGGCATCCTCGGTCAGGCAGACGCGATCAAACTCGGACTCGCCCGTGCGTTGGTGAAGTTGGACGCGGACAATCGCGCCAAACTCAAACCGGCCGGATTGTTGACCCGCGATTCCCGCGAGGTTGAGCGCAAGAAGTACGGCCTCAAGAAGGCCCGTCGCGCCCCACAGTTCAGCAAGCGCTAACCCGTTTCAAACTCAGTTCAAGTCTCAAATCACGACCCTCGAGTTTCGGGGGTCGTTTTCGTTGGATTGCACAAAGCTCGAGGGAAGGGCCGATTTGGACCATTTCGAGCATTGGGAATCGACTTCAGGAGTTCTCGAGCAGACCAGTTTTACCGTAGAGGTAAATCACTGGAAAACCCTCGCCAGAAACACAATGGGGGCCGAGGTCTCTTGAGTGTTGCGACTTCGCGGTTGCCTGTCTCGAGCCAAGATTCGCCCTCAGCCGAGTTGCAGCAGGCGGCGCGTCCCATCGGCGATGTACTGTACCGCCAGGGCCGCCAAGAGCACACCCAGTACCCTCGAGACGACGTTCACGCCGGTCTTGCCGATCACTTGGATCACCCGATGTGCGCCGCGCAACGCCAGGTAGCAAAGCCCAAGCACCACGAACGCCACGAGGATCACGCCCAGGTCGCCGATAATCGAGGTCGATTTTCCGGTCAGGATCATGATGCTCGAGAGCGTGCCCGGCCCGGCGATCAATGGAATACCGAGCGGAAAAACGCTGATGTCCTCTCGAGATTTCGCCTCGGACTCTTCTTCAGAAGTTTCCCTGGCTCCGCTGGCCCGAGCGAAGACCATGTCGAGCGACATCAGAAACAACAGCACTCCGCCGCTGATCCGAAAGGCATCGAGGTTGATGCCGAGATACCGTAAGAATTCCTTGCCGAGTAAAGCGAAAAACAACATCACGCTGCCCGCGACAATCACGGCTTTTCGGG
>JAYURE010000048.1:0-6484 GCA_043756345.1 Deinococcales bacterium
AGTGGAAAGTGGAAAGTGGAAAGTGGAAAGTGGAAAGTGGAAAGTGGAAAGTGGAAAGTGGAAAGTGGAAAGTGGAAAGTGGAAAGTGGAAAGTTCAGGCTCGAGATTTGAGGCATGATCTCGGGATTTCGTGTTGCCGCTTACGATGATCTCGAATCGTTTGTAACCTCGGACTTTGCGCCCCACCATCAACTGACCTCGAGCCTTGAATCAAGCCCGAGGTCAGGTTTTTTTGGTCACGTCAGGGGCAAATGTCGAAATCGTTCGGGATGGCTTGCTCTTGAGTGTCGGCATCAATCGAGAGCAAGAAGTTGATCAAATCTTTCTTTTGCGCCTCGCGGTTGCCGGTCGTCAGGAACACCGGATTTGCGGCTTGCAAGTGCTGTTCCCAGCGAGGATCGTCAAACAAATCCTCGAGCGTTTTCGCTTGACCATGATGCAGGTACGGTGCGCCTACACTCAGGCCGTACAAGGATGGCACATTGAATCCGCCACGACCTTGGGCTCGAGTATTGTCCGGTTTTTTCTCGAGTGCGTCGGTGGCGCTGGCATTTCCGGGAACGCCAAATGTTCCAACGTTGCGCAAGACGCAAGTCACTTGCTTCGGACCAATCGGCGCGGCCTCTGGCGGTCCGGTCGTGGTGTCACTGATTGCTGGTTGCGGTTGAATCCAAGTGCCACCAAAATTCCAGGTCAGTGCGAATGGCGGAATCGGCACTTTCAAAACGGCTTTCGCCAACTCTGCGTTCTTGGCGCTCGAGGGTTCAAATGACAACTTTGAGACCGTCCATCCTTGACCGCCGTGACAGGCGACGCAACCACCGTTGTTGCTCGAACCGCTCGAGAGGCCGAAGAGTTTTTCGCCGCGAGCGACGCTGGTTTTGTCCACGAATTGCAGGGCTTTGGGTGGACGAATGGTTTTGACGAACAACTCGATTTCGTCCCAATCTTTGGTGCAACTCGGTTTGGCTTCGTTCTGCGATTCTCGCACCGGCTTGTCCAAATTACCCGCCAGTCCGACCTGTTGTTCCTCGAGTAGATCGCCGCAACCGCTGGTCGTGACCGCACCCAATCCGCCTGAGGTGTCGCGGGTGTTGCGTTCAAAATCGTGCATCTCATCGAAGATGCCAGACCAGTTGAAAATGCGTTGCTTCTGCTTGCCCGGACCGTGACTGAAGCTGCCGCTCATGTCGGTGGTTTGCCGTGGTCCCGTGCCGAAAATCCAGGTGATGTTGTCGGACAATCCGTCCGGGTGGCACGAGCCGCATGAACTCCAGGCCTCTTTCGACCAACGTCCTCGCCCGGTGAAGTAGAACCGGCGGCCTTTGTTGATATCCAATTCTTTACCGCTTGGGGCCGCCGTCGAAGCGATGTTGTCATCCAATTTCTGCTGCGCCAAATCCAGCACCGCCATCGACCTCGAGACCCAACAGTTGACGAAGGCCCGAGCCGAATTGTGTGCCGCGACGATACCGGTTGGATTCTGACAGGCAGCTTTTCCGGCCCGCACGCCAACATCAATCGTCGTGTTGAATTGCGAACCAATCGTCACGCCGTTCGCACCGAAAGCCACACGCTGCACTGCGTCTGCACCCTTGGAGACCGTGTAGGCCACGTTCGAGTTGCCGATGAACGAAATGTCCACCATGTCGGCCAGAAAGTTTTTCGGCTTGGCGGTACTTTCGGTAATCTTCTTGGCCAGGTTGACCGTGCCGCTCGAGCCCGTGTCTTCCTGACGTGACTCGAGATCACCGACGTACAGCACCGGGAAGACATTTCCATTAAACTTCGATGGTCCTTTTGGCGATGCACTGATCGAGGTCACGTAGATTTTGCCGCCCTGAATTGCCACCGATGAAAGTTGATTCGGACTCGTTTTGACCGTGCCCGCGCTGGTGCCTTCTGGCACGAAACCAGAATCCAACGGCGCGAATTTGATCCCCGGTGTCGCCTCGAGCGTCGAGAGTTTGTAAATCCGCACCAATCCCGTGCGGCTGTCATCGCTCGCTTCCGGGCCTGGTCCGGGCGTGCCGTAAAATTCTGGCACGATCACGAATTCGTCGTTGTCATCGTTGTTGCCATTGTTCGTCACCGAGACCGCTTTGGGATTGGTTGGCGCGTCGATGCTGCCGACAATCTTCATGGTCTTCGTGTCGATCACGCTGATGCGACCCTCGGCGAATTCGGCAACGAAGAGTTTTGCACCGCTCGGCGAGAGCGCCAAACCGGTTGGTTCCGAACCGACCGCAACCTTGCCCGCCAGCCTCGGAGAATTGCCATTGATGCCGGTGACTTTGACCACCGTTGCATCGGCCCGGTTCGCCACGAATGCCGTCACGTTGTCCGGGTCAATCACCACACTCGAGGGTTCGGTTCCCGTTTTGATCGTCGCCCGTTTGATCGCCGGGTTGGTGGCAAACACCGAAATCGAATCGTCTTCTGGGTTGACCATCACGGCATACTTATCATCGCTGGTCAGGGCTATCGTGCTCGATTTGCTGGCCCGAGGCAACACGGCAGAACCTTGCGCCGATGCGCCCAAACCCAATTTGCCCGCGCCGTTGACCGCTGCAATCACGGTCATGCCGAGCAGTGAAAGCGTCAGAACTCGAGTGGCCGAAAAAGTTGAACTCATTGGGCTCCTTTCCTACGGGTTGAAAGTTGAAAGTGAAAAGTGAAAAGTCCAATCGTTCCACTTTCAACTTTGCACTTTTCACTGATCCTCACTTGATTTCGCCGCAGGTGATAAAGCTGCCGATACCGTTCGCATCATCTGGGCCGCGTTGGTGGAATGCGACGTAAGCACCAGCAAGTTTCGCGGTGTCCACTTCGGTGGTGCTGCTGCCGTTGCCGCTCGCATCTGCCGTGATCACGCTCAAACCGACCGCGACCGGTCCGACCGCGCTGCACGTCCCGACATGCAAGTGCCCGGCGTGTTTGCTGTTCGGCTCGAGGCCGCGCAAGCTGACCGTGACTTTGGATTTTGGACTGTCGGCGCTGATCGTGGCCGTGCCTGCGACCTGTGATGTTGCACCGCTCGAGAGGCTGCCGATGGGGGAGATGGCGACTGTTTTGCTGTTGCTGCCTGCCGCTGGAGCGCAAGCCACGAACAACCCTGCCAGAATTCCGAGTACCACAATGCCGATTTGTTTCATACATCCTCCTTGAAAGAAGTTATGGGTGATGAGTTGTGAGAAACATCCAAACCCAAAACTCAAAACTGCCCATAAATCACGGTTTGAATTGCTCGAGGCCGCCCCCTTTCTCGAATTCTTTTTGCAACTCCTCGAGCTTTTGGCTTGGTACGGATTTGGCATCGCCGGGATATGTTTTGGCAAAAATCTCGAGCGCGTCGTTGTACCCGTCACCGTCAGAATCGCGCAGTTCACTTAAAACCGTCAGCAGTGTCTTGGCAAAATCCCCATCGAGTTTGGCTTGCACGCGCTGCCCGAAGGTATTCCAAGGATCGCCACCTTCGGCGTTGACATGGCAGAGCACGCAGCCGACAACCCGTGTGCCATCGGCTTTGTCTGGCTCGAGCTTGAGTTGCTTGATCGCCTGCAAACGGTACGAATCAAACGCCAGCGTCGGTACGCTGCTCAGCCCGACCAGGCAAGCCCCGATCATCAAGAACATCCTCGAGTTCATACAACCCCCGTTTTTCCGTTGATTTGCGATAGTACCTCGAGTGAACCTCAATCGATTTCAATCCGCTGCGTTCAAAACCCCTGTTCCCGAAGTCCATTGCGTAAACTGATGCCGATACCGTTCCAACCATTGCCATTGCCCGGCGTAATACATGGCGATTTGCGTGCGGTTTGCCAGTCCCAGTTTTTCACCAATATCAACCAGTCGGTTGCGCACGGTGCGATCTGAAAGTCCGAGCCGTTTGGCGATGTGCTTGTTGGAAAGGCCGCCGGGCAGATAACGAAGCAGGACGCGCTCACTGGGGATCAGGCTCGAGGTGAAGTGGTTGGTTTCGCGGTAACGAAGGTTATTCTCGGCCCGCTCGAGTGACCAGTCAAGTGTGCGTTGATCCTGCGGTCCGATCAGCAGCACGCAAGGCCCGAGTTGCCAGAGGTCATCGAGGTATTCTGGGCAGGGGTTGAGGCTGTGAACCACGCAGCGTTGGCGTTCTTCTGGGCTCATCTGTTCGAGCAGGGCCAGTACGGGTGCGTGCGCGTCGCTGAGCAGGCTCACGGCTGGCAGGTGTGGTGCTGGGCTGGGAAGGCTCGAGAAGGGGATCAGGACTTGCTGTTGTGCTGGTGTGATGTTCATGGGTGCATTGTCTCGAGGTCTTGGTAACGCGCCAGTAACGCGAAAGGGCACAACCGAAAGTTGCGCCCCTTTGAGCAATGACTTGAGTGATTTACGCGAAGTTGGTTATGGGGAACTCACGGACAGAGGTCTTTGCCGCTTGGCAGGGCTTCTTCGGCTGTTGCCGCGTCAATTGAAGTCAGGAAGTTCACCAAATCGGTGAGTTTCTGTCCGGAAAGCGGTGCGCCATTGTTGAACACGGCGTTGCCCGCCGTCAGGTGAACCAAATAAGTCTGGCTGCTGAACAGATCCTCGAGTGTTTTGGCCTGCCCGTGATGCAGGTAGGGTGCGCCAACCGCCAGACCGTACAATCCCGGCACGTTGTACCCGGAAACCGATCCCTGACCGATGCCCGAATTGCCTTGCTTTTGCTCGAGCGAAGCGGTAAGTGTGGCATTGCCTGGAACGCCGAAGGAGTTCACAACCCTGAGCACACAGGCCACCTGCGCTGGAACGACGCCTGGAGCAGCAATACCGGGCACACCCTGTTCGGGTTGGATCATCTTGGTGTGTCCTGGGAAAATGGTGACATCAAGCGCTGCCACTTGCGCGTTCGTGACCGACGATGGCGTGTAGAACCGCCTTGAGACTGTCCAGCCCGCCCCACCATGACAGTTCTGGCATTTACCATCAAGGAATACTTTTCGGCCGTTTGAAACGCTCTCGCTGTCTGCAAAGCGCTTTGCCTTGGGTGGGCGGATGGTTTTGACCCACTCGTCAATTTCGTCAAAGTCTTTGACGCAATTCCCAGCAGTGTTGTCCTGGATTTCTTTGACGGGAATGCCGAGGTTAACTTTCAAACCGTTTGGATCGGTCAGATCGGCTGGGTTCAGGCCAGTCGCGGTTTCGCCGTTCAGGTCGCCGCCACAGGTTCCAGTCGTGACCGCGCCCTTGCCGCCCGCGACGGCTCGGGTGTTGCGTTCAAAGTCGTGAACCTCATCGAAGATCGCACTCCAATTGAGGATGCGTTGCTTCTGTAATCCTGAGCCGTGACTGAAGGTCGAATCCATGGATGTCGATTGGCGCGGCCCGCTCGGGAAACGCCAGGTGATGTTGTCGGACAATCCATCCGGGTGGCACGAGGAGCACGAATTCCACGATTCGTTCGACCAACGGGTGCGACCAGTGAAGTAAAAACGCCGCCCCTTGTTGATGGTTGTCTCGAGCCCCCCAGCCGGGGCGGTGGCGGCATCCAGAACCGCCGTTACCTTTTGCTGGTCCAGTTCGATCACCGCTGTGTTCCTTGAGACCCAGCAGTTGACGAACATCTTTTTGGTCACGCTGACATCGTGCGGTGTGACCACACCGATTGGGTTCTGACACTTTTTGGCCAGGGACAACAGGTCAATCTGTAGCACGCCCGCACCACCCAAGGTCACGCTCGAGTCGGTAGTGAACAAGGCCCGTTGAACCTCGTCCGCGCCACGGCCAAGGAAGTAACCGATCTTGCCGACGAAGGCCACATCGATCATGTCGGCCATGAAATTTTTAGTCCCAACATTGACTTGCGATTTGATCGCGTCGGCCAAACTGACCGTGCCCAGCTTGGTGCCCGCAATGTCACCGACCAGAACCAATGGAAAGACGTTCTGGTTGAAGCGCGGCACGCCATCCGGTGAGGCTCCGGTGGCGGTGACGTAGAACTTATCGCCCACGATGTTGACGCTCGAGAGTTGGTTTGGACCGGTCAGTGTGGTGGGGAAGTTTCCGGCAGCGTCAGCGAATTGACCCGGTGAGGCTGGCGGGAACAAGACCGTACCGACATCGCCGAGGTTGCTGGTGTTCAGGATGCGTACCACTCCGGTACGGCTGTCGTCTTTGGCCTCCTCGCCGGTGGCTTGACCATAAAATTCGGTCACAACCACACGGTCGTTGGAATCGTCCGCATCATTGTTGTTCGAGATCGCCACCGCTCGAGGGTTGCGCATCGGTTTGCTGGCAACGATCTTCATGGTGGCCGTATCAATCAATGACACGCGCCCTTCGGCAAATTCTGTGACCACCAGTTTCGCACCGCTCGGGGTTAACGCCACCCCGGTTGGTTCTGAACCAACCGTCACGGTTGCCACCACGCTTGGGTTCGAGCCGTTGATGCCCGAGAGTTTCATGACCGTGCCATCCGCACGGTTTGCCACGAATGCAGTCTTGTCATCCGGTGCGATCACCA
>JAYURE010000049.1:0-2365 GCA_043756345.1 Deinococcales bacterium
CTCCATGCCGCCCTCTTCGCCCAAAATCGCGTGACCCGGGAACGCCTCGAGAATCATCTTTCGGATTGTCGCCTCGCATTCCTTGTCGGTGCGCGTCACCAAATCTGAATCGTTGGATTTGTGATCGATGTTCAAATCCGTGCCGAGGTTGCGAAGCTGAATCTCTCCGGCGGCTTTCGCAGCTCTGATCGCTAGGTTCAAAAAGGGTTCGAGGCTTGACTGATCGATTTGAGTCTGGTTATTCACGCGAGAATCGTAACAGGTTGAAAGTCAGGCCGATGGATATACTCAAGGCGTTAGCCCATTTGGAGGATTCCGTGACGAACATGAACGCTGGCCCCGATCCGAAACGAACCGTCACAGAACTCAAAGAACTTCGCGCCCTGACCGGTGACGAAAACGGGGCGCAACGGGTCGCCTTCACCGAGACCTGGGCTCAAGCCCGTGCCTGGTACACCGCGAAACTGACCGAGCTACCGGTCGGCGTCAAACAGGACCAAGCGGGCAACCTCTGGGCAACCCTGCACGGCTCGAGCCAGCGCGAACTGTGGATTGGCGGACATCTTGACAGCGTTCCGAACGGTGGCTGGTTGGACGGCTGCCTGAACGTCCTGGCCGGACTCGAGATTCTGCGGCGAATCAACGCGCAATACGACGGCAAACCACCGGTGACGGTGCGCCTCGTCGATTGGTGCGACGAGGAGGGCGCACGTTTTGGTCGATCCCTATTCGGCTCGAGCGCCGTCTCAGGATTCTTTGACCCGGCAGAATTGAAATCCCGCACCGATAAGGACGGCGTGAGGCTCGAGGATGCCGCGCTTGCGCACGGCATCGACTTGGACCGGGCACTCGAGGCGGGCAACGAGAAGAAGAACGCTGCGGCCTACATTGAATTGCACATCGAACAGGGACCGGTGCTCGAGAAAATGGGCTTGCCGTTGGGCGTGGTGCTCGGCACGAAAGGCGTCGAACGGCACGCGATCACCTTCTTCGGGCAGGAGGCGCATTCGGGCAGTACGCCAATGATGCAACGTCGCGACGCGCTCGGAGCGGCGGCGAAACTCTCGCTCGAGATTCGGGATATCGCCAAAAAGCACCCGGATGCGGTTTGCACGGTCGGCAGCGTCAAGACCTTTCCCGGAATCGTCACGGCGGTCGTCGGTCGTTGCGAGATCACGCTCGATCAACGCGATTTGGACGCCGGAATCCTGGCGCAAATGAACCGCGAGGCTCGAGAGGCCAGCGAACGTTTTGCGCTCGAGGAGAATGTCACCGTCGAATGGAAGAAAATTTGGGACATCGAACCGATTGCCTTTCATCCCAAACTCGTCGAGTTGTGCGATCAGGCGATTCTTGAGACCACTCCCGTCTCGCACCGATTACCGAGCGGTCCACTTCATGACGCCGCCGAGATCTCTCGCGCCGGAATTCCAACCGTGATGATGTTCGTGCAAAGCTTGCGCGGCATCAGCCACAACAAGATTGAGGACACGCTCGAGGAGCACCTCGAACTGAGCGTCACGGCATTCGACAAACTTGCCTCAAAAGTGATCGCATGGATCGAAAACGGCGCGTGAAGGGACGAAATTGAACCGACTCGAGTTGCAAAAGATGATCACTCAACCGACCACGGAATTCGCCCCCGCCGCCGTGGTCGCGGCGCTCAACCATTGCTTCGAGGGCTATCTAACGCCGGTGAATTTCACGACGACCAGCTTCGAGCAACGCATGCGCAGCGAACACCTCGACCCAGAAGCCAGCAAGATCTACACGCTCGAGGGTCAACCCGTCGGTGTGATCCTCGTGGCGCGACGCGGTTGGAGCAGTCGAATCGCCGCCATGTCCGTCGCGCCCGAAGTGCGCAATCAAGGCGTGGGTCGTCAAATGCTGCTCGAGATTCTGGACGCCGCCCGAGAACGCCACGACCGCCAAGTGCTGCTCGAGGTTTTTGAGCAGAACCCGAACGCGGTCAAACTCTACCGTTCGCTCGGCTTTCAAATCGTGCGCAAACTCGTCGGGTATGAACGCCCGCCGAGCCAAGAATCGTTTGAGCCACTGGTGGAAATCGATCCGCTCGAGTTTTCCAGAATCGCCATGCGCGAAGGAGATTCGGGTTTGCCCTGGATGCTCGAGGCCGAAACCTTTGCTGCGAAAGTCCTGCCGAATCGCGCTTTTCAACTCGAGTCTGGTGCGTTCGCGCTCGTGACCGATACGGTTGGTGAAAACATCGTGATTTGGAACCTGGTCGTCTCGAGATCCGAACGTCGCCGTGGCTTGGGTTCACGCATGATTCGGGGTTTGGTCAACCAATTCAATGGTAAAGGCTGCGTGATCGTGCAACTCGTACCCGAAACGCTCGCGCCAG
>JAYURE010000050.1:0-6455 GCA_043756345.1 Deinococcales bacterium
GATTTCCAACAGCACCCCGAATGCGAACGCGATCATGAATACCTGGAAGTTAATCGTGCGTCGCGGCGTCAAACGCATGTTGGTGCGCGAACAGTACGCCGACGCGATCATCAACGTGCATCCGTTGTTTTCGACACCGGCAATGAGTGTGCTCAAACGCCAAGCGGACCGTCCACCGTTCATTACGGTTGTGACCGACCTTGTGACCACGCACACCTGGTGGTACGACCGGCGTTGCGACCGAACCCTGGTGCCAACCCAACCGGCGCTCGAGGTCGGCATCAAACACGGCATGAAACGCGAGAAGATGCGTGTCACCGGCCTGCCGGTCAATCCAAAATTTGCCGATAAACTCGTCAGCAAAATAGAGGCTCGAGCCAGCCTGAAATGGACGGATGGCGTGCCGACCCTGCTGATGGTGGGTGGCGGCGACGGCATGGGACCGCTCAAGGATATTGCGCAGCGTCTTGATGCGCTGCCGTACCCGTTGCAACTTGCCATCGTCGCCGGACGCAACGAAGAATTGCGCAAGGAACTCTCGAGCGTCAAATGGAAGCACCCGGTTCACGTGTATGGCTTCGTGACCAACATGCCCGAATTGATGGCCGCCGCCGACCTGCTCGTCACCAAAGCCGGTCCCGGCACGATCAGTGAAGCCTGCATTGCCGGACTGCCAATGATTCTGTCCGACGCGATCCCGGGCCAAGAGGATGGCAACGTGCAGTACGTCGTCGAGAACGACGCGGGCGTGTTCGCGCCCGGACCCGAAAAAGTGATTGCCGCCGTCAAAGAATTCCTCGAGCAAGGCCCAGAAAAATTGGCACAATCTGCCGAGAACGCCAAACGCATCGCCCGTCCAGATGCCGTCTGGGAAATTGCCGATGAAGTCTGGGATCTCGCCAACGAACCACGCATCAAACGGGTCAGGCGCAGCATCGTCCCGAACCAAGTGGCACTCGAGCGTTTGATCTCGATCTCTCGGGACCCATGATGGGCAGATCACACACACCGCCAGATGCCCAATCTCAAACAAGCCCAAACGTGCTGCTGACGAGGGCTCTCACCCCCAGTTCCGCTTTAACGGAACCGGCCCCTCTCTCGCGTGCGAGAGAGGGGTGGTTCGAGCCATCAGGCTCGAACCGGGGAGAGAGCCCCAACACGAACCTCCATTTTACCCGCATGAAGCAAAGCTCGAGTTTTCGTCGCGTTCTTTGCACTCTGATTCTCGTCTCGAGCTTCGGTTCAATCGCACAGGCCGATCCGACCATTCCCGAATTCGGTGTCGGCGCTGGCTTTTACGGCTGGATCGGCATTGGCGGGCACGTCATTGTTGAGAACATCCTCGCGCCCGGCGTTGGTTTGCGTGTTCGAGGCGGTTTGGAAGGTGTCGAAATCACCGGCTTGATGAGGCTCGAGATTCTGTACGGCTTCTCGGGGTTCGTGACCTTGGGTGGTGGTTACAACGTGCCGATAGGTCAACCCGTCGTGGCGGGATCGCTCGGCCTCGAGTACCGACCAGAATTTGCGCCTGAATTCTCCGTTTGGGGCGAGTACACATCATTCTGGAATCCGGGGATTATCTCGAGCTATACCGTTTGGGCGTTCGGCCTGAGTTACTGGTTCCGCCAGTAATCCCAGCACTTCCATCTCAGGCTCAAGAATCACAGACTCGAGCGAACTCGCTTAGAATCAAGCCATGCCGCTCGCATTCATCATCCGTCGGGTTGTGACGGCACTGATCACACTTTTTCTGGCCTCCGTGATGGTCTTCGGGGCACTGCTGGTCGTGCCGGGCGATCCGGTTCAGCTCTTGCTGGGCTTGGACTACAACCAAGACCAATACGATGCGGTGCAAAAACAATTGGGTTTGGACAAACCCCTGCTCGAGCGTTACGCGATTTGGATTTCCGGGTTGCCTCGAGGTGATCTCGGCTCGAGCTTGTCCGAAAGCCGTCCAGTCAGCGAAGCGATTGTGGCGCGATTGCCCGTCACCATTCCACTGATCCTCACCTCGAGTTTGCTGGCCTTGTTGATTGCCCTACCGACCGGAATTCTCGCGGCGCGACGCAAAGGCACACTGTTTGATGTCGGCCTCGTTTCGATCACACAATTGGGACTGGCGATTCCGAGTTTCTGGCTTGGACTGATGTTCGTCGTGGTCTTCGCGGTCAACTTGCGCTGGCTGCCAAGTGGCGGTTGGACCGCCTGGTCTGAGAACCCGATGGGTTCCGTGCGCAGCCTGATCCTGCCCGTCCTGACCCTCGCGCTCGGGCAGGCGGCGGGCCTCGTGCGCATGGTCCGATCCAGCGTGCTCGAGGTGATCAATCAAGATTTTGTGCGCACCGCCCGCAGCAAAGGATTGCTGGAATCTGAGGTCATGCGCAAGCACATTTTGCGCAACGCCTGGATTCAAATCATCACCCTGTTCGGGATTCAACTCGGGCAATTGCTGGCCGGATCAATCATTGTCGAAACCGTCTATCAACTTCCGGGCCTCGGAGCGCTCGGCATTAAAGCAGTCAAGTCGATTGACTTTCCACTGGTGCAAGGCGTTGTCTTCGTGATCGCCAGCGTGATCGTCACGATCAACTTGATTGTCGATCTGCTTTACGGGGCGCTCGACCCAAGGATTCGCTATGAGTGAAGGGCGGTGGAAAGTGAAAAGTGGAAAGTGGAAAAGGCTCAAGCATGACTGTTCACTTTTTCCGCCCAAGATTCCCTCATGACCCGAACTTCACCCGCGCCAGCCGCTCGAGCTTCGCGTTTGGGATCGAACATGATTTTTGGATTGGTCGTGCTCGTCGTGCTTGTCGCGTGCGCTTTGCTCGGGTTGGTTTGGACGCCACACAATCCGATCAAACAAGATTTCTCGGCGCAACTTCTCGGACCAACATTTTCGCATCCGTTCGGCACGGACAATTTTGGACGAGACACCCTCTCGAGATTATTGCGTGGCGCGAGTACCAGCGTTCTCGTCGGTCTGATCTCCGTCGGCATCGGCTCGAGTTTGGGTTTGTTGCTCGGGGCGCTCGCCGGTTACATCGGTGGTTTGCTCGACGATTTCGTGATGCGAATTCTCGATGCGCTCTCGGCGTTTCCAACCATTCTCCTCGCACTCCTGCTCGCTGCGATCCTGCGTCCAAACCTCACCAGCGCCATGCTCGCTGTGGGCCTCTCGAGCGTTCCCACTTTCGCCCGCCTGACCCGAGCCGGAGTGATCGGTATCAAAAACCTCGAGTTCGTCGATGGAGCCAGAGCCTTGGGCGCGAACGAAAATCGAATCTTGTGGCGACACATCCTGCCGAACATCGCCGCGCCACTCGTGGTTCAAGCCACCTTCGCTTTCGGCATTGCCATCCTCGCCGAAGCCGCACTGTCTTACCTCGGCCTCGGCACGCAACCCCCCGCGCCAAGCTGGGGTGTGATGCTCCGAGACGCCCAATCCTTCATCGACCGATCACCCTGGGCCACCATCTTTCCCGGCGTCATTATCGCCATCACGGTGCTTGGCCTAAACCTCCTAGGTGATGGCCTGAGAGACCGACTCGACCCAAGAGGAAGATAAAAATTTCCCACCCACCAAACCTCCCCCGCCCCTGGGGGAGGGCGCTGCCTGCGGCAGCCGGGCGGGGGGTGCGCACCCACGCCCTCGAGAATTCCGTCCCTCGAATCGTTTCGCTTTTTACCTTTGCAGCAGCAAGCTCGATCCCGTAAATCGAACCTCGAGCATTCCATCAGTCGCAACGAATTTTTCATTGCTGCGAAGTTCCGTCCAGCTTCCCTCGAGCAGTCCCACCAATCGCAAATCAAGCGTGATGGTTTGCGTTTCGTCGGATCGGCTGGCGAGACAAATGACAACCTCGAGTGTTCCAGCATCGTCTGTGTACGCTCGAGCGAAGGCGAGCACTTCTCCGACGGCGTACAGCCAGATCAGTGATCCGGCTTTGAGCGCTTTGGATTGCTTGCGTGTTTTGGCAAGGGCTTGCACCAGTTCGCGCACACCATGGTTCCACCTCGAGCGATCCCAGATCATTGGGGCGCGATTGAGGGGATCACTGCCACCTTCCATGGCAATTTCGTCACCGTAGTAAATGCTTGGTACGCCGGGGTACGCAAACAGCATCGTGAAGGCCGCCTCTAGTTTTGGGATGCTGCCACCGAATCGCGTCAATGGGCGCACGATGTCGTGTGAGCCGAACAGGTTGTACTGGGCGCGTCTCGAGGCTTCTGGCAGCACGCGGTACGTTTCCCACATGATCTCGGCGACCTCTTCGCTGGGGATGGTGACGGTGTTGCCCCAGACACGCTCACCGGACAACCAATCGGCGATGGGTGAGGCGAAACCCTGGTAGTTCATTACGCCGTCCTCGCCGCCTTGGAGGAGGTTGCGAATGTGATCGTGTCCTTGTAAGCCCATTTCGGCATCAAGGAAACGTTCGCCGAAAACATAAGCATCGGTGTTCTCGAGTCTGACGGCATCGCGCAATCGTCGGTGAACTTCGAGGTTGCCCACGTCGGTCGCGTCGTTGCCCATGCTTTGTGCGACATCCAAGCGCCAGCCGTCCGCGCCGAAGCGAATCCATTTGCGCACTGGTGATTCTGGCCCCTCGAGAAAAACCTCAAAAGCTTTCGGGCTCGAGTAATCAATTTTTGGCAGGCTGCGCACACCGAAGAACGCGGCGTAACCGGTTTTTCCGAATTGCGGTCCGAATGTGTACAACTCTTGTTCCGTGCCGCCCGCGAGTGCTTTCTGAAATTCCTCGAGCCGGTTGCCAGTGTGGTTGAAGACGCCATCCAGAATCACTTTCATGCCTTTGGCGTGTGCTACATCCAAGAGGTTTCGCAATGCGGGTTCGCCACCCAAATGAGGGTCCACCTCGAGAAAGTTTTCGGTGTCATACCGGTGGTTCGATGGCGAGGTGAAAATCGGGTTGAGGTAAATCGCGTTCGCACCCAAGTCCTCGATGTAAGCAAGTTCTTCGGTGATGCCCTGCAAATCACCACCAAAATGCTCGAGCACGTTCGTGGCGCGTGACGGCAATTCGTCCCAATTGCGTTTGACCACATTGCGGTCGTAAAACTCGAGTTCGCCCGCCGCATCCAAACGAATGCCTTCGTAGTTGTACTCGTCATTCTTCACGCTGATGTTCGGTTCGGCATCCTTGAAGCGATCCGGGAAGATTTGGTAAAAGACGCGATCCTCGAGCCAAGTTGCATTCTTGCGGTTTGTGGCGTACTGGAACCAATCGCGGAATGGTGGCATGAAGCGGCGTGCGCCTCGAGTTGAAAGGATCACGGAATCGTTTTGCGTTTGTGCCATGAAGACGTAGCGCGTGGTTGGATTGACCAGCGGCATTTCAACCTCAAAAAATTGCCAATCGCTCAAGCTTGTCGTGACTGGTGTCATCACGAAATGGCGCAAGTCGCCAACATCCAAAATGACCAATCTCGCCTCAGTGATCGGTGCGTCTTTTGGAGTCCGCAACCTGACCATGACTTTCTCGCCCTGTTTCGCCTCAAGGGTGCCCGTAAAAAACGGTGTGTGATCGTGATACAGCAATTGGCTCCAGTTCGCAGTGTTTGGGTTCGCAGTGTTCGGGTTCGCAGTGTTTGGGTTCGCAGTGTTCGGGTTCGCAGTGTTCGGGTTCATACAACCTCCAAAACAACAAAAGCACGACGCTCAGTGAAGAGGTCGTGCCCAAATGGACAAGCGTTGCCTGTGGTTTATTCAAATGCGCCAGCAATGACGCAATCGAGCTTCGATGCAAAAAGTGTACATGGTTCTCGAGAAAAAATCTGCCTCGAGCCCCCTTTTGGGCCACGAATTGGGTTCTGATCGCCTTCACGAACCTCGATTTCGCTCGAGCATTTGGGCTCTTTTTTATCAGAATCCGGGCTTTTGGTGGTATTGTTGGTCACACCCAAAGAAAGGCAAAAACCGTTCCTGCTCGGAATACCGTCCAGGACGCCGAAAAATACCCGCAAAGTCAGGTCTTGACAAACCATTCGCATCTCTGCTTAAATCTACTAACTCGAGTTAATCACACGTGTTAATGCGGTTGCACTTCCGCACTAAGTTATTCGTCTATCCGCTGTCCATGTGTGTTCCCGCTCATCTCGAGCCCCGTAGTCGTTCAACCGCAATTGTTCAGCCCAGGCGCACGGAGGTTCAAATGAATCCCAACATGGCGATCAACACCGCGCAATCCACGGTTCGCAAACGCAGTCCTTTGAGTTATTTCATCACCCAAGAGGCAATCACCGGGTATTTGTTTATTCTGCCCGCCATGATTGGTTTTGTGACCTTTGTGCTGCTGCCGGTGTTGCGTGGCGCGTACATCAGTTTAACGAACTGGAATTTGTTGCGCGATGCCGATTTTGTCGGCCTCGAGAATTACCAGGCACTCGCGGCGGACCCGGCCTTCTGGAATGCCTTGCGAACAACGGCACTGTAT
>JAYURE010000051.1:0-6446 GCA_043756345.1 Deinococcales bacterium
GAATCGCCATTGTTTTTGTTCTGGAACTCACCAAACCGTCCGCCAATTTGGAATCGGCTCGAGTTTGGCATCAGCAGTTTGGATGAAACCAAGATTGGGTATTACTACTCAATCCCTGGTTCAAGTTATGTGCCAACGTATCCTGGTCCTGGTATCTTTTTCCGTTATGGCACAGTGATTCGCTTCTGAAGTTTCCAAGGCTCGAGGTCCGTGGGGAATAGGTTTCCCGGCGGGCTTTGTTTTTGGAGTCCTGTCCTGGGCGATGGGCACTTTGACTTTCGCGCTTCCCTTAAGCGAAACTGAGAAAAATGGCTACAATGCTCGTCAAAAATGCTCGAGTCCTGGTCACGATGGATGCCGCCCGCCGCGAACTCGAGGATTCTGGCTTGTTCATTCGTGATGGGATCATCGAACAGGTTGGTGCCTCGAGCGAGTTGCCTAACACCGCCGATGAAGTTTTGGATTTGCGTGATCATGTCGTGCTGCCGGGGTTGGTGAACACGCATCATCATTTGTTTCAAACCTTGACTAGAGCCGTACCTGCTGCGCAGGATGCGGATTTGTTTTCTTGGTTGCGAGTACTTTATCCAATTTGGGCGAGGTTAACACCCGATGCGTTGCACTCGAGCACACAACTTGGGCTGGCGGAACTCGCGTTGTCTGGTTGCACAACCGCAAGCGACCATGGCTACATTTTCCCGAACGGTTGCAAGTTGGACGATCAAATCCATGCTGCGCTCGAGGTGGGTTTGCGCTTTCATGCCTCCAGAGGTTCGATGAGTTTGGGCGAATCTGCGGGTGGTTTACCACCAGATTCCCTGGTTGAATCTGAGACTGCAATTCTCGAGGATTCACAGCGGGTGATCGAAGAGTTTCACGACTCGAGGCACGGTGCGATGACTCAGATTGTTCTCGCGCCATGTTCGCCTTTCTCGGTCACAATAGATGCCATGCGTGAAAGTGCGCGATTGGCTCGAGCTTACGGTGTGTATCTGCACACGCATCTGGCCGAAACAGTGGACGAGAACCAGTTTTGTCTCGAGCGATTCGGCAAGCGTCCAGTCGAATTGATGGAGGATTTAGGCTGGTTGGGACAAGATGTTTGGTTCGCTCACTGCGTTCACCTCGAGCCGAACGAGATCAAATTGTTTGCCAAATGCGGTTGTGGCGCGGCACACTGCCCGAGTTCCAACATGCGACTCGGCAGCGGGATCATGCCGTTGCGAGCAATGCTGGCGGCGGGCGTGAATGTCGGTCTGGGCGTGGATGGCAGTGCCAGCAACGATTCGAGCAACCTCTTGCTTGAGGCACGTCAGGCGATGTTGCTCTCACGGCTCGAGGGCTCAGAAGAACAACGCCGTGACCCAGCGCAAAAATCTCGATCTCAACTTTCGGCCCGCACCGCGCTCGAGGTGGCCACAATCGGTGGTGCGAGCGTGCTCGGACGTTATGACATCGGTTCGCTCGAGGTTGGTAAGTGCGCGGATTTCACGGCCATCAATTTGAATCGGCTCGAGTTTTCTGGTTCGCACGATCCGGTTGCGGCGGTCGTTTTTTGCGCCACCCCGAGGGTCGATTACACCGTCGTTCACGGTCGCGTGATCGTCCACGAGGGTCGTCTGAACACGCTCGAGGAGCGGGAACTGGTGACGGAACATTCGCGTCATGCCAAGAAATTGCTCGAGGCTTGAGCCGAACTTCAGACTGGCTTCTTCAGCCCGGTCCGTAGCGCACTGAAAAACGAAGATGCAGACTGAACCCATGCAAAAAAACACCATGACCGTGACGGACGTTGAAGCCGCCAAAGCCTTACGCAGTTGGCCATTCTTGGGCAACTTTCTCGAGCCAGCCAGCCCCAGCGACGTGGCCAAACGTACCAACGTTGCCGCGAACTTGGTGCATCATCATGCCAAACGGTGTCTCGAGTTGGGCCTGCTGTTCGAGGTCAAACGCAAAAATCGAAAAGTGTTCTATCAATTGGCGGCTCGGGTCTTTGAAATTGCCGATGGCCTGCTCGAGTTTGAGGATATCGATGGCGCTTATCTGCGCGATTTGACGACTGGGTTCACGAAAGCACACGCCCGTTCAGAGCATTTCAAAACTGGAACCTCACCGGCCATTTTTTCCTTCGATCCAGCGTTCATCCCACACGACACGTCCTCAAGTGCGAACCCAAGCAGCGAACCGCGCCCCGCGCATTCGCAATCCATGACCATCAAAATGCGCCCCTCGAGTTACCGGGAATTGGTCACGAAAATGGCGAAGCTCTTGAGCGAAACGAAACCCGAACATGCCGATGATGCCGTTCATTGCACGATCAGCCTATTGGCCTTTGAAGGCGCATTGCACGAAATCACGGCTTCAGATGACACCGAATCTCGCTGGATGAGCAGCTTCCTTCCCGATGTCGCAGTCTGGAGTTAAACCTTTCAGCGATGGCCGTAGCGCACTGAAAGGCAAAGTTGCAAACTGAGCCCATGCAAAAAGACATCATAACGGTGACGGACGTTGAAGCCGCTCGAGCATTACGAGGTGTGGGATTCCTGCCACAATTTCTCGAGCCTGCCAGCCCCAGCGATGTGGCAAAACTGTTCAAGGTCGCAGCGAATTTGGTGCATCATCACGCGAAACGTTGCCTCGAGTTGGGATTGCTGTTCGAGGCGAAACGTGAGGGTGGAAAAGTGTTTTATCAAACTGCCGCCAGAAATTTCAAAGTCCCTCGTGGCTTGCTCGAGAACGAGGACAAGATCGGTGTCACAATTGGCAACCTCTCGAGCGCGTTCTTGCAAGCGTATGAAAAATCGGATCGTTTGACCAACCACGATGATTACAAGTTTGACGTGTACGGTTACAGCGATCCGATCCCAGAACTCCATGACGAGACCAAACCAAATCTTGGCAGCGGTGAGGCGCGGCCCGCGCACTTTCAGGCCATCACAGTGCGACTCTCACCGTCGAGTTATCAGGAGTTGGTTCGCAATATTGCAATCTTGTTGAACGAAACCAAACCCGAGCCAAAGGACAATGTTGCCTGCACGATTGGCCTGATGGCCTTTGAAGGCTTGATTCCAGACGAGTTCGGTCAATTCGAGACGGAATCACGATTCATCAATAGCTTCATGCCTGGAGACGATCTTATGCCAATCTCGAGCCCGTAATTCAGGCCGCGCCGAGCGCATCGGAAACGGCTTTCGCCACCGAGATCGCCTGCGGATACCGCATCCGGGTTGGCCCGACAATCACGACGCTGCCCTTTAACGCTCTCGAGCGAAATCCGACCGTGATTTTGGAAACACCGTTCGGGTCATCCACGACCAGTTCGACCTGCCCGAGCGTGGCGGTCGAGTGGTCGTGGTTGGGTTGCTCGAGAATCTCGAGCACATTGCGAATGAAGTTGACGTTCGCGCTTTCGGGTTCGCCGAGCACGGGTCTGGCACCACTCGAGAAACTGATTTTCGGTGAGGCTTCGCTCCAGCGTTCACGCAAGGCTTTGGCGAGGCCACTGACGCCTGGGGAACTCGCTTGCTCGAGTCGGTTCAGTTCGGCGGGCACGTCGCGCAGTGGGATGCTGCGGTCTTGGAAGGCTTGCTCGAGTTTTTCAATGGTGGCACGTTCTGGCCTGAAACCAGCGTCGATGATCAGTTCTCGGGCATCACCGCCAGAGAGCAGGATCACCGCGAGCACACGACCGTCTGGCAGTGCCGAGAGCAGCATGGCCTCGAGTGTGGCCTCTAGGCTGGCTGCTACCGTCATGACGGCGTACCCGGACAGGTGTGAGGCGATCTGTGTGGCGATCTTCAGGCGGCCATCACCGCTGGCCCTGGCGAGCGCACCCTCGAGCCGTTCGCTGGCGCTTTCGTTCAGGGCTTGTGGCGGGATGAAGCGGTGAGCGTACATGCGATAGGCGGCCCGAGTGGGCACCCGTCCGGCGCTGGTGTGTGGTTGGTGCAGCAGGCCCATCTCTTCAAGGGCAACCAATTCGCTGCGGACAGTGGCGCTCGAAACGCCGAGGGCTTCGGCCATTTCTCGGCTGGCAACGGGACGGTTGCTGGAGATGAATGATTCAACCGCAAGGGAAAGCAGTCGTTGACGGCGGTCATCCATGCCAGAAGTGTACCGTGTCTGGGCTCGAGTTCAAAGTGAACAAATGAGAATCTCAAGAAAAGTCGCACCTTTTCGGGTGCGACTTGGGTTCGAGTTGAACTGCTGGGTTTAGCGGACCAGGTTTAACGGGCAGACGGTGCTGTTGGGCACTTCAAGGCTGTCGATGCCGTTTGAGCCTCTGGGTAGCCAGGTTTGGCCTTCAATGCTGCTGCGTAAGATTTGCAAGCATCTTCCTTCAAGCTCGAGGCTTCGTTCGCCTGACCGAGCCAGAACCAGTAGAGCGGTTCGGCTGGTTCGATAAATGCGGCTTTGGAAAATTGGGCTCGAGCATCACGCGCTTGGCTGGTCTCGAGGTAGACCCGTCCGAGGAAGTAGTAGTTCTCATGGTAGGTGCCTTCATCGACTTTGACGGCCAATTCGAGGGCACTTTTGGCCGCGTTCATGTTTTTGTTGGCGTATTGTGTGATGCCGTACTGTCCGATCACGAAGGCGTCCTTGCCACGAGCACCACCCGCGAGGTTGTACGCCTGGGTCGCCTCTGAGAGGGCGCTCTTGTCATCTTTGGTCAGGCGCAAGGCTTTGGCCAGAAACGCACGGTTTTGCGCATTTTTTGGCTCGAGATCAACTGCTTTGCGCATCGATTCGACGCTATCGCCGTACTTGCCAACCTGCATTTGCAGTGCACCAAGGTTGAACAAAATGGCGGCCCCGTCCGGCTCGAAGCTCAAGGCTTTCTTGAAGGCTTCGATTGCCTTATCGGTTTCGGCTTTGTACTTGTAGATCGTGCCGCGTTCGTTGTACACGGCGGCTTTCTGAACGTTGGTTGTGGCGACCCGTTCGGCGTCCTCGAGCACCCGCAAGGCTTCATCGAGTTGCGCTTTGACGGTGATGCGGTCTTTGGAATCGATGTATTGCCTCGAGTACGACTGTGACAACCCCAGGTAGGCGCTGACAAATTTGGAATCAACCGAGATGGCTTTTTTGAAATGCTCAATCGCGGCGCTGTAAAGACGCAATTTGATCTCGACTCGGCCCAGGTTGTAGAGGGCTTCGGTGTTGTTCGGCTCGAGGGTCACACATTGCCGGAACGCGACGTATGCGGCATCGAGTTGGTTGTTCGAGTAGTACAACTTGCCGAGCAGTGTGTACTTCTCGCAGGTTTTGGCATTCGGGGCGGGTTGTTGTTGCGGTTTCTTGGCCTGTGCGAACGCGCCGGAGCTAAAGAGCAGCACGGCGAGTGCGAGTACGAGCGGTTGGAATCTGGGTCGGTGGTTTAACACGCGGTCTCCTTTAGGGCTGGGCAGGTCCTCACCTGATGCGAAACGGTGCATGCACCGTGCCGAGGGCTTTGGTCCTGTCGGTCTTACACATTCTTGCGCAGTCGCCTCTGAGAATCCTGTGTTCGCACTGGCAGATCCTGAACCTTGTTGTTGGTCATTTTCGACATTTCGTGAAAGTCCGTGAAAGCAAACCGCGATGGGCCTCGAGTGAATGATGGTTAGGCTTGTGCGGCCTGGTTGATGATGTCGTGCGCCAATCGTACTGAAAGCCGATCACCGGAAGCAGACAAAAACAACGGGCCTCGAGCGCGACCAGCTAGGTACGCCCGCAGCAATCGCGTGGTCGTACCGAGCGTGACGCTGCGGTTGCCATCGGCACGGCTTTCGTCTGGCACGCGGATAGAGCCTTGACGCCAATCGATGTCTTCGGCGTTCAGGCTGACCATTTCGCTGATTTGCAAGCCGGTCATACGGGCAATCTCTTGCAAAGTCCGGTCACGTTGGCGCGAGTAATCGTCGCTGGCAACCCGGAAGGACCGGTGCGGTGCAGCCACGCGACTGGCCGGGTTTTCGCGGCTCGAGCCTTTGAATGAAAGGTAGTCACCGTAAGCGCGAAGCGCCGCCAGTTTCCGGGCGACGGTAGAACGCGCCGTGCCACGCCCAGAAAGGCTCGAGAGGTACGTTTCGATGTTCGTCGTCTCGAACGTGTCCATCTCGGAGAGGGCCATCGTGACATCGGTCAGGTAGGCGCGAACGGTTCGGTCACTCGAGCCACGTTTGCCCTCGAGGTATTGGCGGAATTCTTCTAATGGGTCCATGCTTAATGGGCAGCTTATTGTCGTGGACTGCCCGCGAGGTGAACAAAGCGTGAGAACTGTGATGCAATGAACGAAGTCTGAACGATTGCGGCTGGATCAGGCTTTGTTCAGGTCTCAATCTGGGTCTCAAAAGAACCCATCACGATACAAACCGGGTGCAGCCGCAGAATGGGACAAGCTCCAAAAGTCACCCCCTGCGAAGTAGCGCCCCAGGCCCGCTAGGTGCCGGTGTTGGGGCAAGACG
>JAYURE010000052.1:0-6430 GCA_043756345.1 Deinococcales bacterium
AGAGGCGATCCTGCCCGTCAGGTGCGTCTTGGGATCAAGAGGCGATCCTGCCCGTCAGGTGCGTCTTGGGATCAAGAGAAAAATACGGCTCGTGCTTGAGAGCATCCTGAGCCGTTACTTTCCTCTTTGATCTTTTCTCTATTTTTTTCAAACCAGAACGGGTGGTCGCTTGGAAACTTCAATCACGGCTGCCGGGTGTGGTCGGATTAGGCCGCCCTGTTGCGAAACCAATTCCCACAGCACTTCGCGCCCGTTGGCTTTCGAGCCTTGCAGCACGACCGTCTCTAAATTCTCGAGGTTGAGGGTGCAGAGCGCCCCGGTTTGCACCGCGCCCAAATCCAAGTACAGGTGCTTGCCAACCCAAGTCGGTTCGGTCAGTGGCGTGTGTCCATGAATGCTGGCTTTGATGTGCGGCTCGAGCGTGAATGGACCGTGTGTTGGGCGTGCCCACATGACCACATCGTCGGTGCTCACATACCCGGGCAAGGGCACTGGCGGTGCGGCGTGAGCACACAGATAGCCGTTGACTTCGTAGGTCAGTTCGGTGCGGTTCAAGTATTCGATCATTTCGTTCGGCACGGATTGCGCGTCGAAACCGCCGTATTCTTCGATGACGCTCAGGCCACCGTTGCGGCTCCAGTGGTGAAAGTGATCGTTGGCGGCCTGCGCGAGTTCGTGATCGCCGGTCAGTTGCCACAGGCGGTTGCATTCGACTGCGGCGTACAGCATGGCTTCGTGGTTGCCACGCAACAAAACGGCGCGTCCGGCGTCGGACAAATCCAGAAAGCGACGCACGGCGGCCCTCGAGTGTGGCCCTCGGTCGATCACGTCTCCGAGACTGACGAATTTGGCGTCTGATGGGTAGTAGTCGAGTGCGGCCTCGAGCAGGTCGGCACGGCCGTGAAGGTCTGGAATGGCGATCAGCACAAATCTCCCCGTAATTGCTTCATACTTGCTTCATACTTGCTTCACAGGTGTAAACCTGTTTGTACAGAGGCTAAGAGAACAACCCTTACAGAATTCTGAACCGCCAGTTTGAGGTTGCCTGTAAAGTGATTTGCTCGCTGACATTGGTGGCTCCGTGTGTGGTGTGGTCGCGGGTGTTGGAGGGTTGGTGTCGGAGGGTGATCTCAGGCTCGAGATTGAATCGAGTGTACTGCGAAACGCAAAAGCTTGTTTACAAAATGAGATCATTCCCACCTGCATGATGTTCTAACGGACTCGAGTTAAGACGGGATAAAGCCCGGACCCAGGACTGGTGTATGCGAGAAAATCCTAGAAGAATGATGGACCACTGAGAACCCAAATTGTTTAAAACGATGTGGGTTCAACCTGGCCTCGAGTCTGATTCAGATTCTGAGTTCAGGTCACGTGAATTCAGAGTTGCTCTCGAAGTCTCAACGCCGTAAGTATCCAGGATGAAATAATTTCCCTGTTCGATTTTGAGAAACCGGGCCGTGATGCGCGTCGTTGCTTTGGAAATCGGGAAGTTATTTCATCCCAAGTCCTAAAGCAAGATGCTCCAGCCCCGGTGACTCGAGCCCCGGTGACTTGAATCCAAGCAACTCGAGGCTGAGTTGCTGAAGATCCAGAATCTCGATAACGTGCGCAGGGTTTCAATCGACTCCAGCCCATCCATTGGTTTAAGAATCATCAACCTGTGACGCAATCCTGACCCTTTCTCAGACTCGAGCCTGGTATCCTATTTTCGTCCGGCGCATACACTGACTGGACCCGAGCGGTACGGGCCTCCATTCTCGTGTCCCTCGAGCCTGCGAACCCGCTGACCGTTCGCGTTCCACCCGCAAGGGCCGTGAACGTGAGGAGGTGGACATGGATTTTAATCAACAAGCCGAACGTGAAGCCGAAGGCGCAATGCGTCGGGCGTTCGTGCATGACATTTTGCATTTCCTTTCTGGCGAAGAGGCCAACGAACTCTTGCCGTTTGATGCCGTCAAAAACTTGCACCCGCATGGTGAGCGTTACCTCGGATTGCACGCCATTGAGGTCGTCAAGATCATCGGCAGCGTTGACCGTTATCACGATTTTGACGAGGGATTTTTGCCCAAAACCGATCACCTCGTGGACCGCTGGGTCAACGTTAAACGCCTCAAACTCGAGGGCCGCGAATTGCCCGCGATTCAGGTCTACAAAGTCGGCGAAACGTACTTCGTCAAAGACGGCAACCATCGCGTCAGCGTCGCCCAGGCCGAGGGCCAGCATTACATCGATGCCGAGGTGATCGAATTGGATGTGACCGTGCCGCCCGAATTGGGTGACGACATCAAAAGCCTGATCATCAAGGGTGAATACTCAATGTTTCTCGAGCGCACGAACCTCAACGTGCTTCGGCCTGATCATGTTGAAATCATGTTCAGCACGCCGGGACGTTACGACATTTTGCTCGATCACATTCAAACCCGTCGTTATTTTTTGGGCGTGAATTTACAGCGTGATGTTTCCTGGCAGGAAGCTGTCGAATCCTGGTACGACCGCCTCTACGAACGCATGGTTGATGAAATCCGGGAATCAAACTCCCTCAGGAAATTTCCTGGACGCACCGAGGCAGACTTGTACCTGTGGATGATGGATCACCGCTATTACCTGACCGAACAGTACGGCCAGGATGTCGGCTCGAAGGTTGCGGCGCAAAGTTTCACCGAGTTCCATCGGCCTCCATGGTGGCAGCGTTGGGCGTCCAAATTGCAACTGTGGTGGAAGCGCACCATGCAACGGGTCGAAACCAAAGTCTGAGCGATACAGTCTCGAGTTACTGGTCTAGAGTTACTGGTCTAGAGGCACTGGTCTAGAGGCACCGGAACAGCATCGTGCGAGGTGATCGATCCAAAACGCCATGAATGTCCATTCACGTCCACTTCACGCCGCACCCAGGCCCGGTCATTAGGCTCGAGCCTGAAGTTGACCCCATTTCACGTCTCGCTCAACCTTGGAGGTTCACATGAAACGCAATCTTCGCCGCAACGCACTGCTCGCCCTGACAGCCGCCCTCAGCCTTGCCCCAGTCGCAGATGCTCGAGATTACTTCGGGGTTCGCTTCGGTTTCCCAGAAGTTGGCCTGAGCCTGGGCAGTACCACACTGATTTCGCGCAACCTTGGCGGTCGCCTGACCGTGGATTTCGGTTACTACTCGAACGCCGCGATTTTGGGCGGCGACATTTTGTACACCTTGCCGCTAGACCCTCCCGGTCGTGGCTTGAGCTTTGAGTTGTACTTCGGCGGTGGCCTCGGATTCGCCCTGGGGCGTTACACCGGCTTTGATAATGTCCATGGTGTGATCGGTGCGAACGTCCAAATCAACCGTGATTTCGGGGTCTTCATCGAAGGTCGTCCCTTCGGTTACGGTCCCGGCGGATACTATTACGGGGCCGGTATCGGACTTAATTTCACGCTTTGAGATGGGCTTACCGGTCAGGTGGCCGATCTTGAAACTCGTTCAACTCAAGGCTGAGCACGATCATCGGACGGGTTCCTCATTTTGACCATGCCTCAAATGCCCGAGCCGCGTATACTCGAGCGTGAATTTCGGGGAGGAACCATGAACAAATCAGTCTTGAAGGTGCTCGCGCTGCTGGTCGTGACCTTAGGGTTCTCGAGCGCCATGGCGACGCCAGCCGCTTACGTCGAACGCAACGCCTACGTCCAATTCGGGTATCAATTCGGATCGGGAAACCTCTTTGGCGCTATTGGGGCTGAAATTCCGTTTGGAGAGGGCTTGCCCATCGATGTCAGTTTCGGGGGCGAATTGAACTTCCGTGGCGGTCTGGGCGCAACCATCTCGGCCAAAGGCTTGATTTTTCCGAGCCTGCTGGGGAATCCACCAATTGCACTGGCTGCCGGTGCGGAAATCAGTGTCTTTGACGCCGCAGGTTTCGGTTGGCGCTCGAGGATCGGGGTCATCTCGAGCTTCGATTTCTCGCCGTTCGTGCTGACGCTCGCGCCGTATTTCGGCTTCGGGACCGGTGGGGCAGCGTTTGATTTGGACACCAGTGCCCGCTATTACTTCGATCCGTTCGCACTCGAGGCGAACCTGAATTACTCCACGCTCGGCACCCTGACCGGCAGCTTCGGCCTGAGGTTCTTGTTCTGAATCCAGCCAAACCCGAGCAAAACCCACCCGTTCGCAAGGCCAAAAGTTGGCTCGTTTCGGGCTGGTGGGGTGTCGTGCCATCGATGCTGGCGCTCGGGCTGTTCGTGCTGTACCCGCTGGTGCAAGTGTTTAGCATCAGCACCCTGAAATGGGATGGCGTCGTCTCGGGCGAATCAGTTGGTTTTGGCAATTACGCCAGGTTGCTTTCAGACCCGGATTTGGGCCGCAGCATCATGATCACGCTGGGATTCGCCGCGTTAACCCTGCCCGCATTCGTGATCATCTCGAGCTTCACCGCACTCGAACTTGAAGGCTCGAGGCTCGAGCGTCCGCTCAAAGCGATTCTCTTCCTGCCTGGACTGTGGACGGTCGGTGCGAGTGCGATTGGCTGGTACACGCTCTATGCGCCCGAATACGGTGTGCTCTCGACCGTCACCCAAGGTGTGATCGCTCTTCCATGGGACCGTGAAGGCTGGGCGGCACTCGTCTTCGTTGCCGCCTTTACAGTTTGGCAACATGTCGGTTACGCCATTCTGGTCGTCAGTGCCGGACTCAAAAGCATTCCATCCGAAGTGCTCGAGGCTGCCAGGGTCGATGGCGCGAGCGAAACCCAACTGCGGTGGCGCGTGGTCCTGCCGATGTTGCGCCCGCAACTCGTCTTTGTCGGCGTGATCGGCAGCCTGTACGCCTTACAGTCATACACCGCCGTCTTCTTGCTCACGCAGGGCAAACCGTTCGGCTCAACTCGAGTCCTCGGGTATTTCCTCTACGAAACCGCTTTTGAACGCTTCGAGTTTGGTTACGCTGCCGCCCTCTCGATCATGATTCTCGTGCTCGCCTTCACCTTCGCCAGCCTGCAAGCTCGAGCCTTGCGGAGCGAGATCGCATGACCCGAAACCGCAAGCTTCAGACCTCAAACGGAACGGGCCTGCCTCGCGGTACGTGGCTCGGTAAGGCACTCGTATTCATGCTGGTGGTCTTCATCGCCCTGCCGATCCTCTGGCTGGCCTACGCCGCGTTCCTGCCCAAAGAGGTCGTCTTCAACAATGCCGCCATCCCGGTCGGATTCACGCTCAACAACTTTCTCGAGCTTCCATTCGACAATTTGATCCGTCCATTGATCCTGAGCATGGTCCTTTCGACGTTGGTTGCCTTCCTGCAACTCGCTTTCGCATTGCCCGCCGCCTTTGCGATTCGAGCCGGAACCAACCTCCTATGGTTTTTCTTGCTGATGCTGCCAATCTCGGCGGACCTGCTGATTATTCCGCTCTATGGACTGCTCAAAGATTTGCACCTGCTCAACTCGCCACTCGCGTTGGTGCTGCCATTCCTGGTCAGTCCATTCACGGTTTTCTTGCTCTACTCGGGCCTGGTCAGGTTGCCATGGGCCTACGTTGAAGCTGCCAAACTTGATGGAGCCAGCAACTTCCAAATCATTCGCAAAGTCATCGCGCCATTGCTGCGTCCAGAACTGACGGCGGCTGGTGTGCTCGCCTTCGCCGCGCACTGGAACATTGTGCTGTTTCCAAAAGTGATGCTGAACGACAAGAACTGGTACACCGTTCAAGTTGCCCTCAACGAACTGCTGCGCAGCGATCCGTTCAACTGGGGCAAACTTGGAGCGGCAGCGATGCTGACCAGTCTGCCGATCATTGTGCTGTACTTGATCTTCGAGCGTCGCGTCACCAAAACGATAGAAGGTGGCTTGAAGTAACGGCAATTCCGAAAATTCCTCGAGTTCACGCTGAAGAATTTGAGTTCATTGCGGTCTGCACCCTGGTATCTAATGCCAACTCGAGAAAGCTCAGACCAGCGCATGCTCGAGCATCTGTTGTCCTTGGGGATCACAGGAAATCCGAACAGATTCACGACGACCAGGAATTCATTTTCTGAAATCAAGTCTTGGTCACAGCAATGCAAGAGAACGCCACCCTCGCCTCGGTGGGAACGCCAAACCGGACCGTGTGACGCGCAGGCAACCCACCAGGAAAATGCTTGATGTACTCGGTATTGCAGGCCGCATAATCTGACGGATCGGTGATCAACATTGTCACCTGAACCACCTGCTCGAGACCGCTGTTCATTTCCTCGAGAATGTCCCGAATCATCGGCAACAGTTTCACCACGGTCAATGCCTCGAGCCGGATCGTGCGGGGCAGCGTGACCAGAAACGAACACCAAATTGCCCGCTCGGGTGGCGCGACTGAACGGACGTGATGAACCGGGTTCGGGTTGGTCAAAGAAATCAATCATGAACCATCATATGATTTGAGGGATGATCAAAGCACGCTCGAGTCATTGGAAAACGATCCTGCCAGCAAC
>JAYURE010000053.1:0-2350 GCA_043756345.1 Deinococcales bacterium
GAAAATCGACGCGCACCGGGTTGCGCCGCACATCGAAGCACAGATCGCTCGAGCAGGGGGCGCGGTTCTGAGCGTCAAAGGTGGCGAGAACGTCATGCATCCAAAATTTGGGGTCGGCAAGGTGCTGGCTGTGACTGGATCGGGTGACAAGCTCGAGGCGATGATTGCGTTTGATCACGGCGTGGGTACGAAGAAATTGCTACTGAAGTACGCGAACCTGGTGTTCGCGCAAGGTTAAAGGGTCGGGAACGAAATCGGTCAGGCGTTCGTAATGAATCTCGAGGTTCAAAATGGTTCGTTACGAACGCACGGAAATCGGTCGAGGACTCAACGCGGTATTGATTGTCGCCGCCATGGTCATGCTTGCCGCGTTCCTCCCTGTTGTGCTCGAGGTGATCGCAGGTAAAGTTCATCCTGGAATTTTGGTGGTTGTATTGATGCCACTCTTCCTAATGGGCATCATCTTGCCCGGAATCACCAAGCTTTCAATCCGCCTGTCCGAGCAAACCTTGAATGTTCGCATGGGCATCTTCTCGAGAAAAATTGAATTGCGCGACGTGACCAACGTCAGTGTGGTTTCGGTTCCGTCGTGGGTGGGTTGGGGCGTGCGGTATGGGTTGCATGGAGAACTCTGGCGCGTCAATGGAACCCGAGCAATCAAACTCGATTTTCGCAACCGCTCAAGTTTTTCGCTCGGCTTGGATGACCCGGAGGCGCTCGAGGCAGCAATCAGAAGTGTTCTCGGACGTTGAACAAATTCACAACGCGTCAAGCTTCATGCCCTGATCAAGCAACTGCGTGAACGCCGCGACCACTTGCGGATCAAACTGCGTTCCAGCTTTCGCTTCAATCTCGTCTCGGGCTTGCTGGGCACTCCAGGCTTGCTTGTACGGACGTTCACTGGTCAGGGCATCATAAACGTCGGCAACACTGACGATCCTGCCGAGCAGGGGAATATTTTCGCCTGCCAATCCTCGAGGATAACCCAGGCCATCCCAACGTTCGTGGTGGGTGAAGGCAATGGTTTCGGCCATTTTCAAAAGTAGAGTTTTGCCACCAGACAGAATTTGCGCCCCGATGGTCGTGTGGGTTTTGATGCGTTCAAACTCATCGAAGCTCAGTTTGGCCGGTTTGAGCATGATCAGATCGGGAATGCCAATCTTGCCAATGTCGTGCAAGCGGGCGGCCATGCGCAAGGTTTCGACTTCATCGTCTGCTACGCCCAAAGCTCGAGCGATCAAGGCGGAGGTGTGACCGACGCGAAATGTGTGCTGTCCGGTGTGATCATCGCGGTATTCGGCGGCAACGGCCAAACGCATCACGACCTCAATCCGAGCCTCTTCGAGTTCACGGGTGCGTTCGAGCACTTTTTCCTCGAGCATGGTGTTGGCTTCCTCGAAAACTTGGGTGCGCAAACGGTACACTTCTGCTTCGCTTTTGGATCGTTCGAGATCAAATTGCAGGCTCATGTTTTTGGTTTTACGGGCGGTGTCTTCGTTGAGGATTTCGCGTTCAAGTTCGTGATGGGCTTTGAAATGCTCGAGTGCCTGCGTTGGATTCTGCGCCAATTCGTAGGCTTCGCTCAGGTGCCGATGAGCGCTGGCCGTGTCCCGTTTTTGCTCACTGCGTTTGGCTTGCTCGAGGGCTCGCCTAAAGCTCGCGGCGGCTTGGGTGGGTTGCTTTAAGACAAGTGCCGTTTGTCCAAGGCCGATCAGGGCATCGAAGTGGGCTTCACTGTCGTTGTTGGTTTTGGCTTGGATCAAGGCTTGGTTGTAATACTCTTGGGCTTCGTTGATTTCAGAGAGGGCCAAATGGGTTTCGCCCAGCGAAGTCAGGATGGTTGTCTCGAGGTAATGCTGGTTGGCTTGTCTGGCCTGCAAGAGACCTGTAAGCAGCAATTCCTTGGCTTTCAAGTGCTGATGTAAGGCGTTATGAGCTTGGGCCTGCTTGAGCAGGATGGCGATCTGGGTGAACTGATGATGTTGAAGATGGCCCAACTCAGCAGCTTGTTCAAAGAATTTGATCGCCTCATTTGGTTGACCCATCGAAAGGTGGGTTTCGCCCATGTTGATCAGGCATTTGCTCTCGAGGTTTGGATCACTCAGGCTTTTGATGATCTGGTACGCCTGGATCAAATGCTCAAGGCTGTTGCTGAAATCCCCAATGTCATTCAGAACGTTGCCCAGGTTCATTGTGGCGATGGCTTCGCCACGCCGATTCCCCAAATTGTGCTGCAATTGCAAGACGTATTCGAGTCGTTCACGGGCCTCTGTCGGTTCGCCCATCATGATGCAAACTGAGGCACTGACGTTTAAGACGGCTGCTTCAGCGGCTTGGTTCAACGAGTGCC
>JAYURE010000054.1:0-2349 GCA_043756345.1 Deinococcales bacterium
GGGAGCCCGCCAGCAGCACGATTGGGCTTGGGTTTGTTTGGGCTTGACAGGTTTTCACTTCTGTCCTACCCTCGAACCATGATTTCGTTCTCGAGCAGCCGTGCATGGTGGCCCAGTTAAGCCTGGGTGAGTTCGTGTTGTTTCGAGCGCCCAGGTTTGTCTGGGCGTTTTTTCGTGTCTCGAAAGCAGCAATGGGCGATCAGCGATCAGCGATGGGCGATGAGGAAATTCAAAAGCCCAAATCTCAGCTTCAGAAAGGCATTCTGATGACCCAAGTTTCGTTGCAAACAGAACAGGTATACTCGAGCCGCATGAAGCGCGTGTTCTCTGGGATTCAACCAACGGGTGATGTTCACATCGGCAATTACATGGGCGCGATTCGCAATTACATCGCGTTGGGAAATCAATTCGGTCGGGATGCGGTCTACTGCATTGTCGATCAGCATGCGATCACGATTCCGCACGACTCGAGTTTGTTGGCCGAACGCTCTTTCAATTTGGCCTTGGTGCTGATGGCGGCAGGTTTGGACCCAAACCGAGCGATTTTGTTCTTGCAATCGCACGTGCCAGAACACACCGAGTTGGGTTGGATTTTCATGACGCAAACGCCCTTGGGTGATCTCGAGCGGATGACGCAGTTCAAGGACAAATCTGAGCAGCACAGCGTTCTGGCTGGCTTGCTGATGTACCCGGTCTTGCAGGCGGCCGACATTTTGCTCTACAAGGCCGACACCGTGCCCGTCGGCGAGGATCAAGTCCAGCACATCGAACTGACCCGAGAGGTCGCACGGCGTTTCAATTACCGGTTCGCCAGTGAAGAACGCCCAATCTTCCCGGAACCGAAAGCCGTCGTGCCCAAAGATGCCGCTCGAGTTCCCGGCGTGGACGGCGCGGGCAAGATGAGCAAATCCAAGGAAAACACTTTGGACCTGCTCGAGTCGCGTGAGGGCCTGTGGAACAAAATTCGTGTCGCCCCGACCGATCCGGCCCGTGTGCGCCGCACCGATCCGGGCGAACCGGAACGCTGCACGATTTACAGTTATCACAAGCTTTTCTCGAGCCCAGATTTGCAAGCGACGGTCGCCACCGAATGCCGTCGTGCAGGCATTGGTTGTGTCGAATGCAAGAAGTTCTTGATGAATGGCCTGATGGACACGCTCGAGCCGATTCAAACGCGGGCGGCGTACTTGCAGGATCATCCGAGTGAAGTCACCGATGCGCTTGTGTCTGGTGCTGAAGCTGCGGGCGCGATTGCCAAACAGACAATGCTCGAGGTTCGTGATGCGATTGGGTTATTACGGCCAGATGCGAAAGTTGTTGCCAAATTGGTTGAGGGCTGATGCTCAAAGTTGCTCGAGCCAGCAAGCCGATTCTGCCACCAGTGCCGGATGCCACGGTCACGGAACCCGAATTCGATTTGCAGTTCGTGGCCCGATTTCCCGTTGGTGATGAACTCTTCGAGGGTACGCTGCTCGAGTTGGCGGCACAATTGCGGGCCGGGAAGCTCAGGCCGATTCAAGTGCCACTCTTAAAACTCACGCGGGATGTGCTCGAGCGTTTCCATGCCCTGCGTGGCGAACTCGAGTTGTCACAGGGCGATCTGGACGCGACGTTTCGCACCAGTTCGCTTGACCTGGCCTCCGAAGCCTTGCCGCACCTGGCGGGCGTGATCGAACTCAAAACCCGCTTGTTGCTGCCGCGTCAACCCAATGTTTCCGAAGAGGGCGAAGCCAACATCGACGCCGATCTCGAGGATGTGCTCGAAGGCGTCGAAGCGCTCGCCAAACTCGAGGGCGCGATTCAATTCCTGCGTGACCGTCGCCGTGAGCGCTCGTTGCTGCTGGTTGCGCAAGTCCCACCGATCAAACTCCCACGCAAGTTCAAACCTCTCTCGAGAAGCCTCGGCGATCTGGTCAAAGCCGCCCAACGTCACGTCCGCGAAGTCAACATTTTTGATCTCGCCCTGGATCGCATGACCATGCCGATGGCGCTCGAGCGCCTGCGTGATTTTGGCAAACGCCTGAAAAAATTCTTCTTCCATGACGTCCCCACGCAATCCTGGGGCGAACGCACGATCCTCTTTGGCGCGATGCTCGAGGCGATGCGTGCCGGTGATCTCGAAGCGAGCCAACCCGAACAGTACGGTGCCATCGAGATTCGCAAACTGGACGCCTGAAGCAAACAACCAGTGCTCGAGACAAAACAAGCCAACTTGGGCTGCTGGCGGTGCTCTCACCTCGGCACGAGCCTAGCGGCTCGTACCACCCCTCTCTCGCCTGCGAGAGAGGGGTCGATTCCGCATGAGCGGAATCGGGGGTGAGAGCAGAACGGACCTCGATTTCACTGGTT
>JAYURE010000055.1:0-2347 GCA_043756345.1 Deinococcales bacterium
CTGTTCGGTGACACGATGCTCGGGCGGCGTTTTGAGGTCAAGAAGGCGGCCTTGTACGTGCTCGAGTGGTCCGGTGAGCACGGTGGGCGTTTGAAGTACGTGGTCACGCCAGATTTGACGCGACACATCGGGCAGAGCCAATAAGACAGGGCCAATAGGGGAGAGCCAGAGAAAGGTTTCTCTGGCTCAATTCCGACTCGAGGTTTACGCGGCCTCGGAGTGCTTCTCTCTCGAGGTCATGCTCAGCGGGGCTTGTGAGGCTCGAGCATCTGGTTCTCGCAGACGCATGATTTCTTGCTGCACATCCAACGGGAGCGCGTTGAAGCGTTCCTGAATCTTGGCGACACGGCGCGAATACGTGTTGCGTTCAGTGCTGGGTTGATTGGCGGCGGCTCGGTTCAAAATGGCATGTCCTCCGTTTCGGGTGGCAATACCTTGCGGCCTCGAGTTTGAGCTTGCGTTGCGGGCTTGCGGTTTGGGGCCACTCGTTCTCGAGCTTGCGGTGCGGCCTGTGTCGCCTCAGCTTTGACTGGTCGCACCAGTACCTCGAGCCGATCCGCTTCGATCTTGACGGCGTTGCGTTTGCTGCCGTCCTTGTCCGTCCAGGAATCCGTGACCACACGGCCTGTGACCAGCACCGGCGTGCCTTTGGTCAGGCTCGAGACGGAATCCGCCATTTCACGCCAGAGGGTGATGTCCACGAAGTGCGTGCGTTCCTGCCATTCGCCGCTCGCATCCTTCCAGCTTTCGGTCGTGGCGATGCTTAAGGACGCCACCGATACGCCGTTTGGTGTGACCCGAACTTGCGCATCTCGAGTCAAATTGCCCGAGACGGTCACGCGGTTCACGGCGTCGGTCAGACGCAATCCGCCGATGGCATCACGAACCAAGGATTCGGTGCGTTCACCGGCCTGCAAAACCTCGAGCCGTTGCGCTTTGACCTCGAGCTTGGAGCGTTTCTCGCCCGCCTCGTTTTCCCACGAGCGGTAATCGAGCGAACCCTCGAGCAGCACCGCGTCACCGGCTTTGAGCGTTTCGGCGAGGGCTTCGGCCTGCTTGCCGATCAGTGATGTGCGTTGATACCAGGGAACGTTGCGTTCGCTGCCGTCGGCGTGAATCTTGGAATCTCCGGCAAGCGTGAAATTCAAGATTGCCAGACCGCTTGGAGCGTAGCGAAGTTCTGGGTCTCGTGCGAGTGATCCGATGAGTAAAACGTTGTTGATGCCTCGAGTCATGGTGGGTCTCCTTGATGGGGTGCGAGTGGGGCTTCGGGGTTGTCTTCGTGTGGTGCGTTCGAGGTGCTGTAAATCTTGTTGTGGTTCGTGCCGTTTCACCTGGCACACCAAGAAGGTAGCACAAGATGGTTATGCTGTCAACAAAATGAACTCGAGGAATTATCGACTGTTGAAGCATTGGCGCGAATCCACAATTCAGCCTCGGCCCGGTAGACTCGAGCCATGAACCAACACACCAGCCTGAGCCACGCCGATGCCGAAAAAGCCATTGCCGCCATGAAAGCCGACCTCGAGCGTCGCGGCCAGGCCGCCGTGCTCGCCGTGGCCGATCATCACGGTGAAATCATCGCCGTCTTGCGCTTGGACGGAGCGCCGCTGCCGTCGCTGCAAATCGCCATGAACAAAGCCTGGACCGCCGCCCGAGAACGCAAACCATCCCGCGAGATTGGACAGGCTTCTCGAGATCCGAAAGATGGTTTCGATGTCGCGTACTTCGGTGACAAGCGTTACATCGGTTGGGGCGGTGGCCTGCCAGTCATGCTCGAGGGTGTCTGTGTCGGATCGGTGGCGGTCAGTGGCTTGCCGGAAATGATCGACATTGAAATCGCGCAAGTTGGACTCAAAGCGATTCTCGAGGGCTGAATCAAGGCAAGACCAGATCCGTGTCCATGCCCGATGGCAACGGATGTCCCAGCACGCGCCCGAGCGCCAGTAATTGCCCCTTGTGGTGAAACTCGTGCGTGATCGGATGGACAATCAGCCAGCGTTGCGAAACCATCAGCACATCACGACCGGGCCGAACAACCTCGAGCGGATCGTCAAGGTTCTGAAATTTCTCGAACGCCTCCTCGAGCATCAGGTCCACTTTGGCGAACGCGGCCCGCATGGATGCTGCATCTGGCAGGCTCGAGGCGGGTTCGTCCACGTAAGAGATGGTTTGTTGCAAGCCCATCGCGCCGACCCAGAATTGATAGCAACCCGCGACGTGCGCGTGAATGTTGCGAATGCTGCCGTAAGCGAAATCTGGATGCTCGAGCGTGTAAACATCAACAGGTAAGCTGTCAGTGTACTCGAACAAGACTTCGCGGCTTCGTTTCACCCAGTCGTACATC
>JAYURE010000056.1:0-2345 GCA_043756345.1 Deinococcales bacterium
AACCCGGCGATCAAGTCCTCGAGCGCATGAAAAAACGGTATCTTGAACACGTGCTCGAACCAATCCAAGCAGTTACAACATGACCACCTCACTCGAGCGTGACCTCGAAAAAATTGCGCTACAAGAAAGCCGTCTCATCTTCAAGCAGTTTGATGCGAACATCGCTTGGGCGCTCGGTTGTGAATTACGTAAGCTTGCCGAATCGCTCGAGGCACCCGTGGCGATTGATATTTCATTGCACGACCGACAACTTTTTCACTGCGCCATGATCGGTGCGACAGCGGACAACGCCGATTGGGTGCGGCGCAAACGCAATACGGTTTTGCGTTGCCACAAAAGTTCTTACGGCATCGGTCAAAAATTTTCGCTCGAGGGTGGCAGCTTTCACGAAAAAACCGGGGCGAGTTTGCAGGACTACGCGACGCACGGTGGTGGTTTCCCGATCACGCTCGAGGGTTTGGGTTGCATCGGCGCGATCACTGTTTCTGGATTACCGCAACGCGAGGATCACATGTTCGTCGTTCGCGTCTTGGCTGAACATCTCGGTCAGTCACTCGCCGAGTTGATGCTCGAGGAATCCGCATGAACAATCCTCGAGATCAATTGCTGGCGGCATTCAACGCTGCCGTGAAAGCGGCCCTGCCAGACCGAGCCGTGCGTGAAGCCGTGCAATCCATCCAGCGCCCGCTCGGTCGAACCATCGTTGTCGGTGGCGGCAAAGCTGCCGCGAGTATGGCCAAAGCGCTCGAGGCTGCCTGGGAAGGTGATCTCGAAGGAGTTGTCGTTACACGTTACGGTCACGCAATAGAACGACCAACTCGAATCAAATTGCTCGAGGCGAGCCATCCCGTGCCGGACGCTGCCAGCGAAGATGCCGCAACGCAAATTCTCGAATCGGTACGCGGCCTCTCGAGCGATGACCTGGTGATTGTACTGATCTCCGGTGGCGGTTCGGCCTTGATGGTCGCACCCAACGGCGTGACGCTCGAGGAAAAACTGCGCATTAACCAACAACTCCTAAATTCCGGTGCGGACATCACAGAAATGAACACGGTTCGTAAACACCTCTCAAAGTTGAAAGGTGGTCGTTTGGCGCTCGAGGCTGCACCGGCCCGAGTGATTTCCTTGATCGTTTCGGACGTGGTGGGCGATGATCTTTCAACGATTGCCAGCGGTCCAACCGTGCCGGACCCAACGACATTTCAAGATGCGATTCACGTGCTCAAAAAATACGAGATCGAATCGCAACCGGCGCTCGAGCATTTTCAAAAAAGCCAAGACGAAACGCCCAAGTCAGATCATCCCGCCTTCGCTCGAGTTGAGAATCAATTGATCGTCACGAATGCAACAGCACTCGAGGCGGCGAGAAATCAACTTGAAAACTTCGGCATCTCTGCAAAAATCTTGTCCGATTCGATCACCGGTGAGGCTCGAAATGCGGCACGAACACATGCACTTGAAGCCCTCAAGCTCGAGTCGGGAACGGCCATTTTGTCCGGCGGTGAAACCACCGTGACCGTGCGCGGAACCGGACGCGGTGGACGCAACTGCGAATTCCTGCTGGAATTGGCCCTCGAACTCAAAAGTGAACCGGACCTGTATGCCATTGCTTGCGATACCGACGGCATCGACGGCGTGTCCGAAGCGGCGGGCGCGATCATCACACCAAACTCGCTCGAGCGGGCCGCCCAACTTGGGCTGGATGCGCAGGCGATGCTCGAGAACAACGATGCGTACTCGTTCTTTGCGGCACTGGGAGATCTGGTGGTGGTTGGACCAACTGGAACCAATGTCAACGATTTTCGGGTTGTGCTGCGGACAATGCACTGAAATAGGGCAGGCACTGAAATAGGGCAGGCACTGAAATAGGGCAGGCACTGAAGTCCAGCTTCACTGGAAACCCGAACAAAACAAGACGTGCTGTTCTCGAGGTCGGGTTTTAGACCGGCACTCAAGGCTCGTGCCAGGAAAGACCAACAGCTTCACCTGATTGGACCCGCACCCACTCAAGCTCCGTCAAGCCACCAGCGGATGAACCCATTCCAGACCACTTCTCGAGTTTGCAAATAATTTGAGGCGTCTCGAGTCACGGTGCAATTCACGCACGGTGCAATTCACGCACGGTGCTACGCTGGCCACATGACCATGAATAGCCCAAAGCTTCTCACCGCCGAGAAATTCTGGGCCTTGCCCGAAGGCGAAGGCAAGCGCGAACTCGTGCGCGGCGAGGTGCTCGAATCGGTGTTCAATGGTGGCGTTCATGGCGAGGTGGTTGCTGAACTCTTGTTGCAACTCGGAAGCTGGGCCAAATCTGGCAAGCACGGTTACGTCGCCACAGAAGTCGG
>JAYURE010000057.1:0-2343 GCA_043756345.1 Deinococcales bacterium
GTGCTCGAGTCACGTTCTGTTAAGCACAGTATCGTCTCGGATCGACTTACGGGTCAACCGTCCATACCGCTCGAGGTGACGGCTGCGCAAAAGCTGATAAAACGGATCATCGAGCACCCGCTGATACGCCTCGAAGAACACCGCCGCCGCACGTGCCTTTTCATCGTCAGGCTCGAGCGGCAACATTGGTCTGCCCCAAGACCCAGACTCGCCGCGATGCTCTAGTGGCACCGGTCCATCGTACTTGCGGCCCGACTTGTGGTTCGCGTATCGTCGCGCTCGAGTCCAACCCATTTGCAAATACTTTCGTGCCATGTCCATGCCCACGAAGTCACGGGCCAGCTTGTATTTGTCATACAGGGCGAGGATCGCCTGACTCGAAATCCTGGCGACGTGCGGGGTCTGAAAACGCCACAACGGTAGCAACTCGGATTTGTATGGTTCAACTTGAAACACGCCCTCTTCGCCGACTCCGATTCGGTACAACTCGGGATGCGAACGGTGGTCGATGCTCGAGGACGGATCAGATTTTGAGGGCGTGATTTGTTTTGATTTTTCCATCAGCCGTTGGTACTCCGCGCAGGAGTTCCAGATTCCACTTCATCATGATTTCCTACGCTCGCAGCTTCATCAAGTTCATCCACGACACCATCGGCGTGTGAAAGCAATTCTTGTTCGAGTTCGCTCTGGCTGCTGTTTTGTTCGTCTTGCTGGTTATCAAGTTGCAGTACATCAACCGAGTCGCCACGCTCGAGTGAGAGTTCTTGTCCCGCCTCTCCGAATTCCTGGCCAGAGGTTTGACTGTTCGGGTCAAGTTCTGCCATCGGCAATTTATGGGTTGTGTATTTCACAGTTGCCTCGTTTTCATGGTGCAGATTTGAGATGTGATTTTTTGGAAAGCCGATGTCGTAGGAGTGTTAATCACTCGAAATCTTTCTCGTCGAAACTGGATTTGTACGTTATGGAACTACGCTGATCTTTAACCAAGCACGGCCTGAGTCGTGGCTGAAACGATTGCACAAATTGCAAAAACAGATTCCCGAGCCCGACGCATGGGCATGTCTTTTCAGTGATGCAGCCAAAGTCTCCACAATCCCACGGTCAGCAAGCCAACGATGGCGAACGGCAATCCCTGACTCGCCAAACCGGTCGCCGCCAAAAAGACGAGCACGTTGGTCACCGCGATTCGTGATGGCTCGAGCTTGGTTCCAAGGTCTGAACCCGAACTTGGCTTGGATTTGAGCGTTAAAATAAAGTTGAGTGCTGCGACCGCAAAGACGACTCCCGTCAGTGCGAGCCACGGTCCAGAACTCCAGAAGAAATACAACGCCGTCAGTGCGAAGGCGGCGAAACCAAACCAGCACCAGTTTGCAAGATACGGATGCTGCTCAAACGCCCGGTCAAGAACGATGCCTAGCGTGGCGACCACAACCAGAATCACCGTCACCTGTGGATTCACCAGGCCAGAACCGAGCGCTACCACAAAGAGGGCAGCGGCATCGAGAGCGGTCGCGGCAAGTCCGGTGCTGCGTGTCATCACTCGAGCAATCACCATCATGGTTGCGGTGACGAGCGCCCCCAGCAGGGCGTCTTGAATTATCAAACGACCATTGAACGCCAGAACGTTGAGCATCAGACCCACTGTGATGGCGCTCAGGTTTGCGGTTCGTGGACGGTCCGGGTCCAGTTCTCGCCCGAGCGCCCAGGCGGAAAATGTGGTTGCTCCACAAACAATTGCAATCGATACTTCTGTGGTGATCACGGCTATCAGCGTACTGGCGATGATCGAGACGATCACGGCAAGACGGTTTGACGGATACGCCAAATCCACTCTTCGATACAGCCCCGTGGCGCGTTGCAATCGAAGCTCGAGCCCATGAAGGGTCATCAGTTTAACCTCGAGATGTTCTCGATTTTTTCACGGACGATTGGAATGTTTGCCGCCGGTATCACCGGTGTCGATGGGGTTCGCACCATGCCCGTGGCAAGCTTTTCGTGCACCAGCAATTGCATCCTCGAGAGTGATTCGCGCACGAAGCGTTCTTGTAACATGCGACCGAACAACCAAAAGCCAAAGCGGTAAAACAAATTGCGAATCAGACCGCGTTGCGAGAACGATGTGATCCGAAAAGATACGTTTCCCTGATCGAGGTTCTTGGCGACCGTGAAGGTGATCTGACCACGTTCAAAATGGCCTTCAAGCGTGGCATAGCTGTAACCCCAACGTTGTTCGCGTCCGCTTGGAGTTTCAAAAATGCCATCCGTGACCTGGGTGATCCGAACCCCGAACAAAAACCAAAACCATAAGAACCGCGCCTCGAGCAGCATCACCCGACCCTTCAA
>JAYURE010000058.1:0-6406 GCA_043756345.1 Deinococcales bacterium
AATCTTTCGGAACCTTGCTGCCATTCAAGCGCGTGTTCTTCGTGGCGCACAAAGCATGATTCGACGATTGGATCACGCGCAAATCACGGTCCCGAGCGACTGCACGGATCAAGCTCGAGCCTTCTACTGTGAACTGCTCGGCTTGCGAGAAATGCTCAAACCGGAATCGTTGCAAACCCGAGGCGGATTCTGGCTCAAGCTTGCCGGTCAAGAGATTCACGTTTCGCTCGAGGATAACGTGAACCGCAACGCGACCAAAGCGCATTTGGCCTACCAAGTTGATGATCTGGAATTCTGGCGCTCGAGGTTGAGTCAAACGGGTTTACAGATTCTCGAGGGCGTACCAATTCCAGGATTTGATCGCTTTGAAACCCGAGATCCGTTCGGCAATCGGCTCGAGATAATCCAAGCCAGATAATCCAAGCCAGATGATCCAAAACTTGTTTCAGCACACGCGCCGATGGTGCGCACGGCGCACCCTACAAAACAGAAGGCTCGAGCTTGATTGGCTCGAGCCTTTACTTTTACCTTTCGGCTTTGACCTACTCTTTGACGCCACCGGACAGCGCACCACCAACAAAAACCTGTTGGAACGCGTAGAACATCAGCACAATCGGCAAGCTGCCCAGCACCGCCGCCGCCGAAAACACGCCGAAGTTGCGCGTGTCAAAACCTTGCGGCGCGAGGCTCTTGAGGGCCACACCGAGATTCCAGGAATCCGTGCCGGAAAGCAGAATGTTTGCCAAGAAGAATTCGGCGTAAGAACCGATGAATTGGTTCAAGAAAATAAAAACCAACATCGGGCCGGACAATGGCAACACGATTCGGGTGAAGGCCGACCAGCGGGTGCAACCGTCCACCAGCGCGGCCTCCTCGAGACTCATCGGCAGGCTTTGCACGAAGCCTTTGTACATCCAGGTTCCGAAGGCGATTGCGCCACCGGAGTACGCCAAGATGATGCCGGGGAAGGTGTTCAGCAGGCCCAAACTCGAGATGATCGTGAAAATGGCAACCATGCCCAGAAAGCCTGGGAACATCTGAATGAAAATGTAAAACAACAGCATTTGGAAGCGCCCAGGGAAGGTCAGGCGGGCCATCGCATACCCGGCAGTGGTGGTCAGAATCACGGCCATGATGCCAGTAATGCCGGAGATCAGGATCGTGTTGCGCATCCAAAGCAAGAATTTTGAACCGATTCCGAAGCCACCGAATTGTCCCGCATTCAAAGTGATCAGGAAGATTGCGACGCCCAAAATGGCCAGCCAGTTGGCGTAATTGCGTTGACGTTTCATGCCCAGCGTGGCGATACCGGCGTTTTGTTGGGTCATGATCCACAACAGCGCCAACCACAACACGCCGATACCGGCGAGCGCCAACACAACCCATTGCAGGCTGTGAATGTTGACACTCTCAAACAGCTTGGCGAAATTGCTGAAATCCTTACCCTCGAGCGAGGGCAGCACCCGAGCACGAACCAGCAGCGGTTCGCTGGCGGCCCCGAGGCTGGCGTTGGTCAAGCTGTTGCGCGGGTCCAATGACGCGGAGATCACGTAAATGATCGGGTAGATCGTGAAGGCCAGCACGATCCACAAGAACAAATGTGTCAACTGATCGGTCAGAACCTCCCAGTAATTGACTTTGCGTCCACCTTTGGCGCGTTCACCGATCAACTTGCCCACATAAGACGTGCCGAAGATCACACCGACCGCAGCGAGCAATGCCAGGATGCTGTTGCGGGCACCGTTTTCGGGATAAACGATGGCGAAGGATTTGGGTTTGCTGCGAATTGGGCTGCCGAGTTCACGGAACAACCAAATCAGGGCCACAACCGCCAGCGCGAACAAAGCCCAATTGAGCGCGGTGCGCCAAGCCGGTTTGGAGTTGGGAATCACGATCTCTTTTGTCATCGGCTCACCCCGAGCAGAATCTTGCACATTGCAGGCTTCATTTGCGGGCCTCGTTGAACACACCGGCAGCACGGAAGTTAACGATTGAAATGGCAATCGTTAAAACCGCGACGATCAAGGCAATTGCGCTGGCCAGACCGTACGCCTGATCGCCCTGACCGGTGAAGGCGGTGTTGTACCCCCACGAGAGCAAGATGTCGGTGCTGCGTGCCGTTGGCAATTGACCGCTTTCGACTGGACCACCGGCGGTTAACAGGTAAATGATGCCGAAATTATTGAAATTAAACGCAAACGTTCCCAGTGCAATCGGCGTGAAGGCCGCCGTCAGGTTCGGCAGGGTGATGTGCTGCACTTGCTCCCACCGCGACGCGCCATCGATGCTGGCGGCCTCGTAGAGGTCTTCTGGAATGCTCGAGAGTGCGCCAATCGTGGCGGTCATCATGTACGGGAAGCCCAGCCAAAGGTTAACCAGCAAAATCGCCATTTTTGCCCACAGGCCATCGACCAACCAGGGGATCGGTGAAACCTCGAACAGCCCCAGCAATCGGTTCAGGCCACCGAAATTCATGTTGAACAAGGTTTGCCACATCAGGATCGAAATCATGCCCGGAACGGCCCAGGGCAAGAACAACATGGCGCGGTAAAAATTCCGAAATTTCAGGCGTTTATTGTTCAACAAAATGCCCAGCACCAACCCGGCCAAAATATTGATGATGGTTGTGGAAAACGCGAACACCACCGTCCAGATGGCGACCGGAACCAACTGCACGCTGGCTTTGGAGAAGATTTCGCTGAAGTTACCAAAACCGATAAACCCGAACGGATTGATGCGACGGGCCAAGGCGGGATTGAAACCCTCAGACATGGCTTGCTTGAGTTTTAGGGTGCTGCCCTCGCCGCTGACCAGCGTGAATTTCACACCTTCTCGGCCGGTGTCAGCCTCGCGCAATTCGATTTGTTGACCGCTGCAATCGCTGGCTTTGCATTGCAAACCAGAAATCGTGCCATCGACAATTTTTAACTCGGTGTTCGAGATGCGTTCAATTTTGACTTCGGTGCTCGAGTCTGGCCTGCCAGAATTTGTGCCCGAATAATTCGTGAACGCATAATAAAAAGTCAGAATGATTGGGTAGACCGTGAAGACCAAAATGAACACCAACGACGGCAGCAGGTAGTACCAGTTCGCCAACCATGGAAAAATCCGAATCGCCACCACCAGCAACGGAATCAGTGCTGCAAGACTGAAAACCAAGATCACCCAACCGGGAATGTCTGCCGTTGGGAAGGCCGCCAGTGCTGCACCGAAAGCGCCCCAACCGACCAGGAACGATGCTGCGCACAACCCCAGCACGACCAGCACCGCAAACAGGACGCCGCCCGGACCTTCTGGGGCTCGAGCGGTCCTGCCAACCTTGACGCTCATACTCATGATGACCTCCTGCGCATACGAACCACCCTTCCCTCGAGCCCTCACTCGAGTCAATAGTGTTTTCTGAAGTGAGACGGGAATTCTCGTCTCGGGCTAAAAAATTCTTTTGTGTTTGTGATCTTTATTGTTACAGAAAAGCAACTTTACGTCATGAGTTCTCGGGCGTGTGGTTTCAAGCCTAAGATCTCGAATCCGATCTAAAATTCTCGGTTTGATGCTCGAACTTAAATTCTCAGGCTTGAATTTTCGGGCTGCGACATCGGCTTGGACGCTGTGCCGAGCAACTACTTCCCAGAAGGTATTTTATGAACGTGTCCCGCCCTCGAGTTACAGGAGCGGGACACGAACGGCTTAAACGCAGGATTTACTTGTTGACGGCTTCAGCGATCTGCTTGGCTGCTTCAACATGCAGCTTCTTGAAATCAGGATTTGGTTCCTTGATCGAAAGGCTCAAAGCGTTGCCCCATGGTCCCCAAACTTGACCCATGGCTGGGATGTTTGGCATTGGCACGCCAGCAGCAATTGCGGCACCGAAACCGGCCACGGTTGGATCCTTGGCAAGCTTACGCACGGCGCTCTTGCTGATTGGCACACGACCACCGATTTGGTTCAGGCTGATTTGCTGTTCGTTCTTGACCAAGTACTTGGCGAACGCTGCGGTGGCTTCCTTGTTCTTGCTGTACGAGTTCATGACCAAACCACGCACACCAACGAATGGCGTCCAGGCTTTGACAGCGCCGTTTGGTTTTGGCATCAGGCCGATACCGAAATCGATCTTGGCCTTCTTGACATCGCCGAGGTCCCATGGACCGGTCAGCATCATGGCGACCTTGCCCTTGGTGAACAGGTCCTTGATCACGCCGCCGTCGTCGGCACCCTCTGGGATCAACTTGTACTTGAAACGCAAGTCGTTGATCACCTGTGCGGCCTTGGCTGCGCCCTCGTTGCCCAAGCCAATATCCTTGGCGTTCAGGCTGCCGTCTTTGTTCTTGCCGAACACATACGCGCCCATCGCCTGGTAGATGCCGTACATGTGGTACTGAATACCGATTGGGGCCAAGAAGCCGAAGTCTTGCTTGTCGGCGTTGGTCAGCTTCTGCGCGGTCGCAATGAAATCATCCCAGGTTTTTGGCACGCCGCCGGGCAGCAGCTTCTTGTTGTACACGATGGCGACGGCCTCGCCCCACATTGGCACGCCGAAGAGCTTGCCGTTGTAGCTAAAGCCGTCCAGGGCGCTCGCGGCGACATCGGCTTTGAAGGCCGTATCGATGTACTTGGACATCGGCTCGAGCACACCGGCGGCAGCGAACTGACCGATTTGATCGTGAGGGATCGTGGCGATCAGGTCAGGACCCTCACCCTTTGGGGCGCTCTGAATGAACTTGTCGCGGCTTTCACCAAGGTTGACTTTTTGCAATTCAACGGTGGCTCCGCCTGCGGCTGGCGTTTTCGAGAATGCATCTGCGGTTTTGGTGAACCACTCGAGTTCTGGGCCGTCAAAGTCGGTCCAGACGACGATTTTGCCGCCCGCTGCGGGGCTGGTGGCACTGACGGCGATGGCGGCCGTGAATGCGATGGTCAATGCTGCGATGGTGCGTTTTTTCATGTGTTTCTCCTCCTGCGTGCAACCTGCTGGTAACGCTGCCTGCTTACTCTTCTAGAACGATTCGGCTCGAGTCGAGCCCGTTGCAAAATCCGTATGGAACCGATTCCATGCTTTTTAAAGCACAAAAATCCCAGATCGAATGTTGCAAACCACAAACTCAACTGATTAGCCTGGCGAGACTGTAACACAAACCCATCGTCTCGAAAAGTACTCAAGTACCCCGAATCGCGGACTTTTGAGCCGCAACCCTCGAGTGTTAAGAGTGACCGACCGAATTCGACCAAACAAACCGCATCACAAGCTCGAGATCACCGGGGTTTTATGGCAACTCGAGCAGCAAATCCCCATTTTGCTCGAGCACCCGAAACGACTGCACGGGCTGTGGGGCCTTGCCGAGCGCGATCAAACGCCGTGACCAACCGGGCGCTTGAATCCCAGCGAAACCAACCGTCCAATCCAGGTTCGCGCCCGTCTCGAGGTCAAATTTGGACATGTGAAACGGACAGGTGATCGTGGTGCGACCAGCCTCGGTTGCGATCTTGCCAGCCGCGAGCGGCAACGACAGGTGCGAGCAACGGTTCAGGACCGCGCCCCAACCTTGCGCAAGTTTCACCACGATGATTGCTTGGCCTTCGACGTTCACGACTTTTGACGCATCCGCAAAATCTCGAGTTGAACCGAGCTTGACCTGCCTCACAAGCTCGCCTCGAGTTGCTTGATGTGGTTCCCGTCATGCCAAGCCAGAATCCCGATCCATTCGCCAAGCGTGCGATCACCACGCACCGGATGCAATGACAACCGCTTCAACTCTTCCGCACCGAGCGATTTGATGAACTCGAGGTTGCGAGCCCGTTGCGACCGGAACGAATTACACGCCAAACGAATGTCTCGAGATGGCGCGTGCGTGACCTGCACCAGTTGATCTTGCGGCAACATCATCAGGTTTGGTTTATCGAACAACAAATGCTGATAGAAGCGAATCATGAACAATGATTCGACATCGGCCAGATGCGCAATGATCTGCATTGGCGTCCACTTGCCGTCCTCACGAGGATGATTTAATTTGCCCGCCTTCTCGAGTTCCAACACGACTTTCTCGAGGCGATCCGGGGCGCTTGTCAACGATTCGAGCACGGCTGCGTCAATGTTCATGCCGGGATTCTAACTCGAGCCGGATTGCAAGCAAGTTGGCGCACCCGGGTGCAGCCGCAGAATGGGACAAGCTCCAAAAGTCACCCCCTGCGAAGTAGCGACCCAAGCCCGAAGGTGCTGCCGTGGGGTCAAGAAGGGGGTAGCCCCGAAGGGGCGGGGGTCGCGCACGAGCAGCCCTATACGTTGTGCGCGACCCCCCGGCCTTCGCTTCTTGATCCAAACCATGCACCTTCTTGCCGCTACAGCAGCACCTGACGGGCTTGCGGCGCTGACGGGCGGGATCGCTGCGCTCAGACCACCCCCCTTCTTGAC
>JAYURE010000059.1:0-2343 GCA_043756345.1 Deinococcales bacterium
TCATCGGAGAGAATTAAATGTCCTTTGGTCACATCGAATCCCAAACGCTCGAGTGCCGCCCGCATGTCCTCGTGTTTGTAATTCGTACCGAGGAAATCATTGCAATACGCAGGCCGGAATTTCACAACTTCTCGAGCCTTCTCTTCGCCAACGACACCGTGACCGGCAAGAATTTCGCCACCGCCAGTCTGCCGCACAATCTCCATGTAACGATCCGCCGCCCAGACACCAAGGTTCGGATCGACACCACGCTCGAAGCGATACAACGCATCGGTTTTGAGGTCATGCTTGCGACCCGTCAGACGCAAACGCACCGCATCCCAAGTTGCCGCCTCAATCACCACATCGGTCGTATCCGCACGAATGCTCGAGTATTTCGCGCCGAGCATTCCGCCAATCCCGACCGGCACACTCGCGCCATTTACGGTCGTTGTGACCAGCAAATCTCGAGGATCACATTCGTACTCGAGGTCGTTCAAACCCAAGACTTTCTCGCCAGGGTTCGCATCCCGAATCAGCAAATCCATGTTCGGCAAATCACGCACGTCATACGCGGCAGTCGGTTGCCCAAGCTCGAGCATCACGTAATTGCTGGCATCGACCAGATTGTTGATCGCTCGCATTCCGGCGAGGGTCACACGACGTTGCAACCACGCGGGGCTCGGGCCGTTGGTGACACCTTTCGCCATGCGTGCCACGAAACGGCTCGCGTCACGTTTCGCATCCAATTTGAGCATGACGGGGAAATTCGCATCGGCCTTCGATTGCTCGCCACGTGAAGGTTCGATCATTTTGATCTCGAGTTTTGCCGCGAGGTCTCGAGCGATGCCAAGTACGCTGAGCGCATCGGCACGGTTCGGCGTGATCTCAATGTCCAAAACGAAATCGGCGGGCCACAAACTCGAGAGAGACGTTCCAGGTTTTGCATCGCTCGCGGGCAACTCGAGAATGCCGCCGCCATATTCGCCCAACTCGAGTTCTTTCGGGCTGCACGTCATGCCCCACGATTCCACACCTTGCACGATTCGCACACTCAACGTCACGCCTTGAATCACCGTGCCAGGAGTTGCGACCGCCACACCAATCCCAACCCGAGCATTGCTCGCACCGGTCACAATCGATTTCGGAACGCCATCACCGACATCAACTTTTAACGCGAGCAAATGCGTTTCAGGAATCGGATCGCATTCGATCACTACGCCAAAAATCACGCCATCGACTGGAGCTTTCGCTTCCACAATCTCTTCGATGCCCGTGCCAAGCATCGCCATGATCGGCTCGAGATTGCGCGGATCGTGATTCAATTTTGCGGGCAATTCTGGGAGCAATTCAACCAACCACGAATACGGAATGTTCATGCTTTCACCTCGAGATTTAACGAGAACCGAACCGTATTTTCCTGTTCGGTCCAACCGCGTGAAGAGTAAAAACCACGCCGGTACGATTCGACATCCTTAAAATTCACCAACGTCAAACGCTTGCAATGTTGCGCAATCGCTTCAGTTTCCATTCGTTTCAGCAAACTTGTTCCCACGCCTTTGCCGCTCGCGTCCGAATGGATAAACAACTCGCTGATGTACGCCTCCTTACGGCTGAACAAAAGCTGCTGCCAGTACACGACGCCGTACCCAACCACTCGATCCTCGAGTTCTGCGACCAACACCAAACGTTCTGCGTTGTTCCACTCGAGACCGTCACGCACGGTTTGCTCGAGTTTTTCTGCGCCCAATTCTTTCCAATTCGGATGGTCGTCAATGTTGCACAACAATTCTGCGATGGCTCGAGCGTCACCGATTTGTGCAGTACGGATGTTCATGGATTGACCTCGCGGGGGGTGGCTCCCCCCGGCTCGAGCTTAGGGCTCGAGCGCCCCCCTCTGACGAGGGTGGGTTTTTGTGGGTGGGGGTTGTTTGGGTTTTGTGATTTGGGATTGTTTAGGGTTTTTTGGTGGCGCGAATTCCGTACAGACGGGAGTTGACAGGGTTCGCTCGAGAGCTTCGGGCGAAAATGACTCCGGCGGAACGCAAACTTTGGTATCAATTTCTGAGTGGCCACGAGGTTCGATTCTTGCGGCAGCGACCCATCGGTTCGTTTATTCCAGATTTTTATTGCGCCTCGAGAAGACTCGTGATCGAACTCGACGGCGGCCAGCACCACACGCCCGAAGGTTTGGCTCGAGATGCTGCCCGTACCGTTGCACTCGAGCAATCCAACATCACCGTGATTCGTTTCACCAACGCCGAAGTCATGAACCACTTCCCCGCCGTGTGCGCCAAAATCCAGACGTCCCTCGCCACGATACCGGCCCGCACCCCCCAAAAACCCCCTCGCTAGGGGGGGTCG
>JAYURE010000060.1:0-2342 GCA_043756345.1 Deinococcales bacterium
ATTGCACCGATCATCATCATCTGGTTCGGATTCGGTTTCGGCAGCATCATCGTCATCAGCGTGATCATCGGAATTTTTGCGGTCATCGCCAACACCACCCAAGGCTTGATCAGCGTTGAGAACAACTTGCAAAACCTTTTCAAATTGTATGGAGCCTCGAGCAACCAAACGCTCTGGAAATTGCGCTTGCCGTTCGCGCTGCCGTACATGGTTACGGGTTGGCGCATCGCCAGCGCCCAAGTCGTGATCGGCGCGATTGTCGGCGAGTACATGGCTGGGGCGGGCGGAGCCAACGGCGGCGGTCTCGGGATCATGATCGCGGTCACGGCGGCACGCCTTCAGACGCCGCTTCTTTTTGCCAGCGCATTGACATCTGCCTTCATGGGCATCGGCTTTTTCTTGATCGTCAATTACATCGGCTACCTGCTGTTGAAGAACTGGCACGAAAGCGTCCTGCAACACGAAAATTAAATCACTCTCAAGTCAGACTGGCAGTCGAACTGAAACTTAGACTCAATTCCAGAACAGGCTCGAGCTTTCAAATTGGTTCCACACCCCTTTGGGGGGATCTGAGGAGGTCCGTATGAAGCAGTACGTTCGTTTCGCGCTGTTGGCCGCAGGAATCGCAGGGGCAGTTGGAATGCTCGCCGTCTCGAAAGCCCAAAGCAAAACCGATGTGACCATGATCCTGGATTGGGTCGTTGAACCACCGCACGGCGGCTTCTATGCCGCTTTCCAAGATGGGCTGTACGCCGAAAAGGGCATCAACATGAAGCTCATTCCGGGCGGCCCAAACATCGCCGGGTACTCGCTTCTCGGTTCTGGTAAGGCCGAATTTGCCATGACCGACACGGCCGGAATGCTCTCCGCTCGAGAGGGCGGCGTGCCATTGGTCGGCGTCTTCGCGCAGTTCCAACTTTCACCGCAAGTGCTGATGTACCACAAATCCAACCCGGTCAAAGATTTTGCTGACCTCGCTGGACGCCAAGTTTCTGTGACCCCGGGCGCTCCGTACTGGGATTACATCATGGCGAAATACAAGCTCAAAGGTAAGGTCCAACAGGTCAATTACTCCGGTCAACTCGCAACGTTTGTCAACGACAAGAAACTCGTCTCGCAAGGTTACGGTGTGGCCGAACCGTATACGCTCGAGAAGCAAGGTGTCGAGATCGGCTACCTGCTGGTCAGTGACAGTGGTTTCTCGCCCTACGGCATGATTGCCACGACCGAAGACATCATCAAGAAAGACCCAAAGATGGTCAAAGCCGTCGTCGAGGCCACGCAAGAGGGTTGGAAGCGGTACATCGCCGACCCCAGCAAGTACGCTGCAACGCTGGCCGCACAAAACAAGGATTTGAGCCCAGACTTCCTGGCCTGGAGCAGCAAGGCCGTGATTCCATTCGTTACCGGCAAAGATGGCGCGACACAAAAGAACGGTCTTGGTTACATGAACGCTGGCAACTGGACGCGAGTGTACAAGGCCCTCAAAGACGTTGGCCTGCTCAAAAAGGACCAGGACCCGCTCAAGGCATACACCAACCGCTTCCTGCCCAAGAAGTAAGCCAGAAAGCCTCAGCGTTCAACTCAGTGACCACCTGAGCGCACCACAGCAGCACTCGAGAGGGATGAGGCAAGTCCTCATCCCTCTTTTTGAATCTCGAGATTGCTCGAGCCGAACTCAAGCCAACCCCAACTCAACCCGAATCCATTCTCGAGGAGAACCCGTGAACATTGGCCCGCTCGCCCTGGATTTACTGACCCTCAAACAAGGCATCATTTTGCTGTGGGCCTTGTGGATGACACTGGTCGTGATCCTAAACGTTTTTGATGTGTTCAAATCTTCAGGTCGGCTACCGGAAACTTGGAAATTCTCGAGCGGCAATTTTTGGTATATCGGGCAAGTCACCAAGATTTACAACACGCCCACCTGGATCAACTGGGTCATGTTTATCGGCGTGATCGTCTGGGAGATCTTCGGCGGAATCCTCCTCTGGGCCGCACTGTTCGATTTCACCGGCTCGAGTTACGCCATGGTCGATGCCGCCTTCGTGGTCAACATCGCCCTCTGGGGCGCATTCATTGTCATGGATGAATTGTTTCAAGCCTGGGCCGCCGAGATCGGCAACAGCAACGCCATGGAAGCGCACAGAAGTTTGTTCGTGGCGTGGCTGATCAGTTTGCTGGCGATTCACCTGTTGTAAGGCGAGTGGAAAGTGCAAAGTTGAAGCGCGAACAGCCCGTCAGCGCCGCAAGCGATCCAAGCCCGATAGGTGCTGCTTTGGGATCAAGAAGCCCGTAAGGTGCTGGTTTGGCGGCAAGAAGCGATCCTGCCCGTTAGGTGC
>JAYURE010000061.1:0-6394 GCA_043756345.1 Deinococcales bacterium
CTGAAATTTTTTCGTAACGGTGTCCGATGCTGTCGGTGGCGATTCCTTGCGCGTCAAACTCAAGTGCGTCCCCGTAGGCACTCATCCAACCGATGATCTTGGCTGGCACGCCCGCAACCATTGCATATGCAGGTACATCTTTAGTCACGACCGCTCCGGCGGCCACAAACGCGCATTCATGCAGGGTCACACCACAGACGATGGTGGCGTTTGCCCCGATGCTCGAGCCGCGTTTGACCAGCGTTGGTGTGTAATCGTTGCTGGTGTTGCGCGGGTATTCGCTGCGTGGCGTGCGAACGTTGGTGAAAACCATACTCGGGCCGCAGAAGACGAAATCCTCGAGCGTGACGCCTTCGTAGACAGCAACGTTGTTTTGGATTTTGACACCGTTGCCGATGCTGACGTTGTTCGAGACAAGCACGTTTTGACCTATCGAGCAGTTCTCACCAATAACGGCTTTGGGCATGACGTGCGCAAAGTGCCAAATCTTGGTGCCTTTGCCGATCTGTGCGCCATCGTCAACGTAGGCAGATTCATGGGTGAAGTACTCGCTCATGGTGCTTCCGCCAGCACCTTTTTAGGCGTGCTTTCTTGAAAAAACGCAACGATTTCCTTTTGAATGGATTGCGCACTGAAGCCGTTGCCATACAGGTGCGCGTCGTATGTAGGTTGGGATTCTAGCGCCTCATGTACTGCGTTTTGAATGCGTCTTTCGTCACTGGCTCCAACAAGGGTGTTCCAACCAACTTGCACGAGTTCGACCCATTCGGTTTCGTCACGCAGGGTCACACAGGGAACTCGATGGAAGTACGCCTCTTTTTGCACGCCACCGGAATCCGTTGCAATCAGTCGGGCGTGACGCTCGAGTTGCACCATGTCCAGGTAGCCAATTGGGTCGATGATGTTGATGGCATTCAGTGTGGTTTGCGAAACCAGATCCGCAATTTTGCTTTTGGTTCGCGGGTGCAAGGGCAGCACGACCGGAATGCTGGCGGCGATGCTGGCGAGCGCGTTAAAGATGGTTTGGATGCGTTGCGGATCGTCGGTGTTTTCGGCGCGATGAATGGTTGAAAGCACGTATGACTTGCTGCTCAGGCCGAGTTCGTTGAGAATTTGGCTTTTTTGATCGGCAAACTGTGCATAGTACTGCGCGGCGTCAAGCATGACATCACCGGTTTGTCTGGTCTTGTGCGCCTGAAGCCCTTCATTTTGCAGGTTGCGCATGGCGGTGCTTGTTGGGGCGAACAGCAAATCCGAGACATGATCGGTCAGGACACGGTTAATCTCTTCGGGCATTCGGCGGTTGAATGATCGCAGTCCCGCCTCGACGTGGAACACGGGAATGTGCAGTTTGCCAGCGGCGAGCGCCCCGGCAAGCGTGGAGTTCGTGTCCCCGTAGACGAGCAATCCGTCCGGTTGTTCCTCGAGCATCACGTTTTCGATGGCTTCGAGCATCCTGCCTGTTTGTGCGCCGTGCGATGCGGAACCGATCCCAAGGTGATGGTTTGGTTTGGGGATGTTCAGTTCGTCGAAGAACACGTCGGACATTTTTTCGTCGTAATGCTGGCCGGTATGCACAATGATTTCTTGCACGGCGTTGTCGCTGGCGAATGCTCGGCTGACGGTGGCCGCTTTAATAAATTGTGGTCTTGCACCGACCACGGTTAGGATTTTGATCATCACACCAGTTCCTTTTTCAGAAAGGCGTGTGTGCGGTTCGAGTCTGTCAGTACCGGTAATGCCCGAATTTGTTCGACGGTGGCAATCGCTTCGTAAGTGTCATTCAACCCAAAGCCGTTGCCCTCGAGTGTGCGTTTGTAGACGGCGTTGTGCAGATCGGTGAAGCCTTCCGAAAATTCGATCTCTTCGCCATTCATCGTAATGCTGCGGTACGTGCGTTGACCTTTGGCTTGCAGGGCTTGCGGCACGAAGCTTTCGTCTATCGACAGGAACCAGTTGACGCGGGCGTGCTCGAGTTCCAGGTATCCGGCGGCCACCGTGTCTGTGCGTTCATGAACCTCGACGTGTTTGACCTTGCCGAACAGCCAGGTCAGCATGTCAAAGAAGTGAACGCCGATGTTGCTGGCCAGTCCGCCGCTCTGGTCCAACTTGCCCTTCCAACTGCGCAAGTACCACGTGCCACGTGAGGTGACGTAGGTCAGGGTGATGTCTTTGATGCTGGCGGGTTCTGCTTCCAGTCGGGTTTTGAGTGCCACGAGTGCGGCGTGCGTGCGCAGTTGCAGGATCGTCCAGACGCGCTGTCCGGTCTCGAGTTCGACTTCGCGCAGGCGTTCGATGTCGCTGGGGTGCAACACGAGCGGTTTCTCACAGATGGCATCTGCCCCGTTGCGCAGGGCCATGCGAATGTGCGCGTCGTGCAGGTGGTTCGGGCTGGCGATGGCGACGTATTGCACGCCTTGACCGTGGCGACGGAGTTCTTCGAGGTGACGCTCGAACAGTTCGGGTTGGGTGAAGAATTCGGATTTCGGAAAGTACGAGTCCATGATCCCGACGCTATCGAACGGGTCGAGTGCGGCAACCAAAATATTGCCGGTGTCTTTGATGGCTTTCAGGTGGCGTGGCGCAATGTAACCGCTCGCGCCGATCAGGGCGAATCGTTTTGGGGTGCTCGAGTTGTTCACAGCAGCGTCACCCGTCCATCGTGCATGGTGTTCTTGCTGGCGTTGCGCGTGTCCAGAATTCGCGGGGCAAGTTCGACGACTTTTTGGTAATCGACGGTGGTGTGGTCTGTGGTGATGATCACCAGGTCACTGCCGGTCAGGGCTTCATCGGTCAATGGAATACTCGAGCCTTTCGCGCCGTGGTCGTCAAAGTCTGCGACCCAAGTGTCGTGGTAACTGACGCTTGCGCCCGCTTTTTGCAGCAGTTTGTAGACTTCGATGGCTGGACTTTCGCGTGCGTCGTCCAGGTCACGTTTGTACGCGATGCCCAACAGCAGGACTTTTGCGCCACGCACGCCAAGGCCAGCGTTGGAGAGAATTCGTGCGGCTTTCTCGAGCACGAATTCGGGCATTTTGCGGTTGATCTCCCCTGCCAGCGCAATGAAGTGCGTGTTAAAGTTGTACTCGCGGGCCTTCCATTCCAGGTAGTGCGGGTCGAGCGGAATGCAGTGTCCGCCGACGCCTGGGCCTGGGTAGAACGGCATGATGCCGAAGGGCTTGGTGAAGGCGGCATCCAGGATTTCCCAGACGTTCAGTTCCATGCGGTCGCAAAGCAGCATCAGTTCGTTGACCAATGCAATATTCACAGCACGGAAGGTGTTTTCAAAGACTTTGACCATTTCAGCAGCCTGGGCGCTCGAAACGGGAACCACTTGTTCGATGGCTTGACGGTAGAAGGCCATGGCGACTTCCAAGCTGGCTGGATCGTGACCGCCGACGACTTTGTTCGTGTTTTTGGTGGTGTAACGTCGGTTGCCTGGGTCCACCCGTTCTGGTGAGTGCGCCAGGTAGAAATCCGTGCCTGCTTTCAGACCGCCGGACTCGAGGATGGGTTTCATCAGTTCTTCGGTTGTGCCTGGATACGTGGTGCTTTCCAAACTGATCAGTTGGCCTGGTTTCAGGTGCGGCGCGATGGCTCGGGTGACACCTTCAACGTAGCTCATGTCGGGCGTCAAGTTTTTGGTCAGTGGTGTTGGCACGCAAATCACGATGATGTCAAGGTCTTTGACGATCTCGAAATTGGTGCTGGTCGTGATCAGGCCCGCCGCAACGACCGCTGTCAGGTCTTCATTTTTGACATCACCGATGTAGTTCTCGCCTCGGGCGACCATTCCGGCGCGTTTTTCGCTGCGGTCAATGCCGGTCACATGAAAGCCAACTTTGGCCTTTTCGACCAGGAATGGCAATCCCACGTACCCAAGCCCAACCACGCCAATGCGGGCGTCTCGAGAGATGATGCGTTCGATCAGTTGCGTTTTTTGTTCGGTGCTGCGTTCTGCGAGTGTCATGATGGTTCCCCGGTTACTTAGATTAGATTGGCGACGGTCCTGATCGTTCTTGCTGAGCGTAACACCCAGCCTAAAGTCCCTGCTGGTCAAAATTCACACCACTTGTACCGTTGCTGCCATGCCGTGAAGGAACGCGCCCCAAAGCATGCTTCCACGTCCTCGAGTATCTTCACTTTCGTTAAGACACGGTAAAACTGGGCGGCGAGTTCTCGTGCCTCGGGCCAACCCGCTGCACGTGATCTTCAAACCATTTTTGTCAGCGATACGTACTGGCCATTCGGGAAATCAACCACGGTTTTCATTCCACAATTCGGCCCCAAAGAAATCCCAGGGCAACCGTCCTTCGTTCGGATCGGCCAAATTGAATTGCTGATCCATCGCGTACACCAACGTCGCACCCTCGAGCCCAGCCTTGTAGCCATGCGCCACGCCGGACGGAATGTAAAGTTGCATCGGTTGCTCGCCACTCAAGACCACTTTACGTTGCACCCCGGCGCTGCTCGAGCCTTTGCGCAAATCCACCAGCCAGATCATCAATTGCCCTTGAATCACCGTCCAGATTTCGTTCTGCTCGAGTTTGGTGTGGATGTGAAAAGCATTGATGCGGTTTGCCTCGGCGCTCGAGACGCTGATCTGTTTGACCTCGAGTGCGCTGGGGACGTTTTGCACCGTGCCTGCCGCGAAGCGGGCGTATTCCATGAACCAGCCATTTTCGCTGCGGTTTTTGCGCAATGGGTTCACCCAAACGCCTTCGATTTGTGGGGCGGGCGGGTAGGCTTCAAATTCGAGTTTGGCTTGCGCTTCAGGGGTCAGTTCGATCATTTGCGCACCTTCATCAGTTGGGGCATCATAAATTCACACCCGAGCCATCACCAAGAAAGAATTGCACGGTGCTGCGTTGGCCTTGCGAACCGGTGACGCTGGCCCGTTCACCCAGAATGCTCGAGTCCACCCGGTTGGGGATATTCTCGAGGCTGGCCCCGTCGATCAGGATGCTGTATTCAACCTCGCTCGAAATGACTTTCGCGTTGGCTCCGATGCTGGTGTATGGCCCAACATAACTGTTTTCGATGATGGCTCCGGCGGCGATGTTGACCGGGCCGCGAATCTTGGAGTTTTTGACGGTTGCCGTCGCGTGAACAAAAACCTCTCCGGTGATGCTGGAATCCGTCACGGTTCCTTGCACGTCACCCTCGAGCTTCGAGAGAATCAGGCGGTTCGCATCCAGCAAATCTTCGGGTTTGCCGGTGTCTTTCCACCAGCCTCGCACCTGTTCGGCATGAACACGCAATCCGAGGTCTACGAGTCCTTGAATTGCATCGGTGATCTCGAGTTCGCCTCGGGCGGACGGCTTGAGGTTGGCGATCACGTCGTGAATCACTGGGGTGAACAGGTAAACGCCGACGAGTGCAAAATCGCTGATGTATTCTTTGGGTTTTTCGACCAGTTTGATCACCCGTCCGGTTTCGTCACGCACGGCCACGCCGAAGCTGGATGGATTGCTGACTTTGGTCAGCAGGATGCAGGCGTCGGCCTCGCCGCGTTGGTGCGGCTCGAGCAGGTGGTTGATGCCACCATCGAGCAAGTTATCCCCAAGGTACATCACGAAGGGGCTGTCACTCAGGTACTCTCGGGCGATTCTGACGGCGTGGGCCAGTCCTCCGGGGGTGGTTTGGCGAATGAAGGTGAAGTGTGCGCCGTACTTTGTGCCGTCTCCAAGGTGCGCTTCGACGGCATCGCCAGTTTCGGGCGAGATGATGATGCCAATGTCACTGATTCCGGCTCGAGTCAAATCTTCAACCGCGTAATCGAGGTTGGCTTTGTTGGCGATTGGCATCAGTTGTTTGGCGCGGGTGTGCGTGAACGGTTGCAATCGCGTGCCGCGCCCACCGGAAAGGATCAGTCCTTTCATGCGGTGGCCCCTGAGGTCCCGAGGCGTTGCCCGTACTGGCGTTGAAAATAGGTTTGAAACGCTTCGCTTTCGCGCACAGGTTGCCAGTAGCCGGGGTTTGCCTGATACCAAGCGGTGGCGGCGGCGATGGCGTCTCGCGGGCTGTATTGTGGTTCCCATCCGAGTGTGCGCAGCTTTTCGACATTGACGCTGTAGCGACGGTCATGGCCGGCCCGGTCTGTGACGAAACGGATCAAATCTCGAGGTTTGTGAATGGTTTCGAGAATGGTTTCGATCATCTCGAGGTTGCTGATCGCGGCTCCGGCTCCGACGTTGTAAATCTCGCCAATCGTGCCCTTCTCGAGCACGGCGAGGGCTCCGGTGCAATGGTCGATCACGTGGGTGTAATCCCGAATTTGCTGACCATCGCCATACACCGGCAATGGCAACCCGAGCAGCGCATTGGTGCTGAACAACGGCACGACTTTCTCGAGGTACTGGTACGGCCCGACGTTGTTGCTGCCTCGGGTGAT
>JAYURE010000062.1:0-2336 GCA_043756345.1 Deinococcales bacterium
GCGGGGGCGTTGCATCTTTCAATGACTTGCGATCATGCCGGACCACTGACCCGGACCGTCGCCGATGCTCACGCAATGCTCGAGGTTTTGAGTGCTCAACGCCTGCCGCTGCAAAAACTCGAGACAGTCAATGGCCTGAAATTCGGCGTACCACGATCCTGGCTCGAAGGGCGCTTGGGTGTTGAGGTTCGTGCCGGATTTGAGGCGTTGCTTGAGCGTTTGCGCGTGGCTGGGGCCACCGTGGTTGACGTGCAACCCCAAAGTCTCAAGTTGGTCAATGTTGCGTACTCACCACTTGTTCGCGCCGAGGCAGCGTTCGTTCACCGTCAAGCCCTAAAGACTGCGCCGCAAGGGTTCAGCATGGTTGTACGAGCCACGCTCGAGTTGGGTCTCAAGATCGGTGCTGGCGAATATCTAGAGGCGCTCGAGTTCCGACGTGCCGTGATTGCTGGTCTCGAGGATGTGCTTTCAGAGTGCGACGCGCTGCTGCTGCCTGCCGCGCCATTGCCCGCATCCAAACGTGGTACCGACACCGTCATGCTCGAGTCTGGACCACAAACGCACCGCAACGCCTTCATCGAACTGACCGCACCATTCAGTTTGGCGGGCCTGCCGACGCTCTCGTTGCCGTTCATGCTCGAGGATGGATTGCCAGTCGGCCTGCAAGTGGTTGGTGCAACCGGGGCGGATGCGCGGGTGCTCGAGCTTGGTGTCTGGCTCGAGGCTTGGCTGAATCGCTGATCCAACAAAAACCCGAGGTCCAATCCGCTGGAACCTCGAGTCTGCTGGTGCTTGAACTCTGGTGCTTGTGATTTGCTGGCGTTACGCTTCGGCACCGAGCCGTTTCTAGGCTTCCGCACCGAGCCGTTTCTAGGCTTCCGCACCGAGCCGTTTGCGTTTTGGTTCTTTTTTCTCCTCGAGTTTCATTTCATCCCAACGCCAGCCGACCAATTGACCGGTGCGGGCGTGCCAGCCCTCGAGCGTGTGATGTCCGCCATCGACATCGTATTTGGTGACGATCACCGGTTCATCACCGATCAGGGCGCGTTCACCTAGGTAGATGCGCTCAAGCGAATCGACGGGTGGTCGTTCATCGAGGTATTGACGGGTGGCAACGATTGAACGGCGTTTCACGGTTGTTGTTCCTCGAGTTTCAATCTTAAATATTGGGTTGCATTTTGAGTTGAATTCTGTAGTTGATTCATGGCATCCCTTCCCCCGAATGGAAGTCACGGGTCCCGGCCCTAATTTGTCCTGGGAGAAAATGAGCCCGCTTCTAAATAATGCTACATTCATGTGCAGCAACTTGCAAGTGCTTTTTTCACACCGCGACCTCGAGTCGGTCCCAGGACCGGGGCCTTAACCTCGCCAAGGCATGAATTTTGGCATTCGAGGGCCAGCCGAGATTGAGTATTGGCCCGGCGAAATAGGCCGAAATCGCCAAATCACCTGAGCGCTCGAGATTGAGTTCTCATGATCTGGCCAGTCCAGAGGCCCGCAACTTCGAGAACCAAACAACGCTTTGATCTGAAGACACCACACTCAGTGTTTCGTCCGGTTGAAGCCGAGTGGTTTTCTCGGCTGAAACCCGAGCAAAGTGAGTAACGTCAATGTGCTCGTTCACGGGTTCGGAGCGTTTGAGCGTTTTTGGCGAAAATGCGCAGAATCAAGTGAACAAAGCACTCAGCATTGAGACTGCGCCTCGAGCAACCCACGCAATGCAAGAAGGGCCACCACCAAGCTGGAGGATGCTCAAATTCCCGGTCTCGAAACCGTCGCGTTTTGCCGAATTTGATGCTCGAGCACAACGGGCATGGGATTCTCGCATCTCGGTATTCGCTTCACGCTCACGCCTTGCGAATGCCATTCAAGCGCTATCGAAAAATCTCGAGCTTCTTACTTTCCGGTCAGCGCTTTGCGCAGATCAGCCCGCCACACTTTCGCCTTTGCATCCCAGAGGCCAAAACCGCCATCGAACTCCCAGTAGGCCCAACTGATGTTGCGTTTCTCCGCCTCCGTGCGGGTGAATGCCGTCCAACGCGCCCGTGAAACCATCTCGCCCTTGTCCAACGAACCGAACTCTCCCATGAACAAAGGCCGGTTGTTCGTCTTGCCCCAGCGCACGGCCGTCTCGAGGTAATCACGGATTTGACCCTGCGCATCGGTCAGGAAGCCACTGACACGCTTGTCTCCAACCAACTCGAGCGTTTGGAAAACAACTTTTGCTTGGGCTTCCGGCAGGCCATTCTGAATCATCAAGTCCTTGAACGCAGTTCCATCACCGCAACTTGAAAGGGGCAAACTGAGTTCGACGCCGGGCTGCGTTTCAATCGGAA
>JAYURE010000063.1:0-2335 GCA_043756345.1 Deinococcales bacterium
CTTCAATCTTGCCAATGCGTTCGATGAAGTTGGCAAGTCCGTGCGAGGTTTCGATGCGCAGGCGGTAATGCTCGAGTTTGGAGTAACGGTCTTCGCGTGGCGCGTAGGTGCTGATCCGTGCTGGTATGCCCAGCCCACCGAGCATCACGGCGACATCATGCACGAGTTGCTTGCTGGCGCTCGAGAGGTACGGGTAGTGCTCACTGATCCCGCCGTCCGCCTCGAACAGTCCGCGCAGGAATGCGGCCAGAATGTGACGTGGCGCTTGACGAATGGCGCGTGGCAACTCGAGGTTTGCGGCTTTGCCTTTCAAGAGTCCGTTCTGCTCGAGCCAGTTGCTCAGTGCGGCGCTTTTGACGACGAACACGGCGCTTTTGACGACGAACACGGCGCTCTTGTCGTCTGGTTTTTGTTGCAGGCTCGCGGTCAGTCCAAACAGGTTGCTGAACATTTCTGGGATGCGCTGCATCATCACGGAACCGTGCGCGGCGCACAGTCCGATGCGTCCGCCGGTGCTGGTGAAGCCGTCGCCCCAGAAGTACCCGAGGAAAAACGCGAGGTCTTCGTTCAGCGTTTCTGGCGTGGTGATCGGCGTGGCGTTGAAGTGCTGGTTGGTGATCGGCTCGAGGCTGACTGGGCTGCCGGTGTGCTGGTCGAGCACTTGAATCACGTAATCTTCGGCTTGCAGTTCGTCGAAGCGCACCCAGTCGCGTTGGCCGTTGCTGCGCATGACCTTCAATTTGTGGTTCGGCGTGCCTTGCAACTCGAGGCCATTCTCGAGTGTGATCTTCAGGGTGCTGGCGATGCCGTTGTTGAACCCTTCGAGGCTGTCTTTCCAACCTTCGTCGGTGGCAATTTGCAGTTGGTGTTTTTGGTGTCCGTAAGAAAATTGATCAACGAGTTCACGCAGGCGCAAGGTGCCTCGAGACGTATTGACCAGCGTGTCTGGGTGTAGGCATCCACCTTGGCGCACGACGCGCAAGACTGGCGAGTAGCAGTAACGAAGGGTGTTGATCGGGCCGGATGTTTCCGCGCCGAGGTTTGCCCACTCGAGGAAGTTGTCGAAAATCTCGAACAGGAAGCTGACGGGTCCGCTCGAGGTTCCTCCGCTGCCTTTGATCGGTGCGCCTTCGGCCCGCATGCTGGTCAGGTCGATGCGTGGTTGGTTGCCTTGGCGTGCCGTTTCGCAGACTTCGCGGGCCGCGTCCACGATGCCGCCCATGTCGTCTTTGATCACTTGGACATTGGCGGGCAGTTCGGCGACGACGGTCACACCGTGTTCGCGGCAGAGTTTGGTCAGTTCTGGCGTGGCAATTCCGTAGACGACTTTGCTCCAGTTGCGCACGGTGGTCGGTTGTTTCGCGCCGTCGGGTTGGGTTGGTGGGCGCATCAGGCCGCGCACGAAGTCTTCGACATCGGCGTGGGTGCTGCTCATGTAGGCCCAGCCGCGAATGCCGGCGTCTTTGCGGGCGGCGGCGGTGCGGGCGGTGTAGACATCCAAATTCACGCCGTTGCCGCCTCCGACTTTGGTGACCAGCGCGAGTTTCTTGGCGACTTCCATGACGCCCTCAAAGCTCGAGGGTTCGTTTTCGGTTGCGCCCTGCACGAAGCAGTTCAGGACGTTGCCGTGTTGGGTTCCGGCTCCGGCGAGGACACGTCCACCTGGGCAGAAGTGTTTGCTGGCCATCAGGTCGTAGAAGCGTGTGCCCCATTTGGCTTTCAATTCTGGGCTTTTTTCGGCACTCGAGACCCAATCGGCGATGCGTTTGAACATCCCGAAAACATCGCCGTCGCTTGGTTGCATGTATTGGCGTTTGGCGATGGCTTGCGCGTGTTCGTCAAAGAAGTAGGTCTGTGTGGTGTTGACGGTTGCGGGCGCGATGGGTTGGACGGCCTTTTTCTCGAGTGCTTTGGTCATGGTCTCTCTCCCGGTGCTGCGACCTCGAGCCTGTGTTCTAGGCCCGAGGTGGTGGTGTTTGCGGGTCACATGCGGGTGACTGTTGACGGACGTTGGATCGTTGGGCGGATTGGGCGACGTGCGGCTGCCGGGGGTGGCAGGCGGATTCGGGCATTGATGGGCTCGTCGCTGCTGTGATGGCTTGGAACTCGACACCATGCTGATAACGGACTGAAAACAGAATGAGAAGGCTCGACTTTGGTACTGCCAGAATATCGCCGGTCTCGTTTCTTGGCTCCCTGACGGTGTTTTGGGCCTCCGGGGAGTGCTTTCTACCAACATTTGGTGCCTTGACCAAAAAATCATACTACTTCTAGTGTTGCGACTGTCAAGTATTTGTACAACATCATTAAGCCTGTAACCGAAACCACTTTTGAA
>JAYURE010000064.1:0-6367 GCA_043756345.1 Deinococcales bacterium
CAAGACGGTAAATCGCCATCAACTCGAGGTTGTCTGGGACTTTCAGGAGGCTGACAATCTGCTGCCAGTTCTCGGGAATTTCCATCGGTGTGGACACGAATTGAATACCCAGGCCGAGCGCATGCGTGGTCAGCCAGATGTTTTCCATCGCTGCGCCCATGCCGAACATACTGTAAAAACCAGAAAGTTGACCAGGCTTATACTCAGCCTTATCGAGCATCACGCCCATCAACAACGGACTGCTTGCGACCAGATCACGGTTGTCACGGCCAAGCATTTTCGGCACGCCCAAACGCCGCATGACCTCGAGCCCGGTCGGAGAGAAGACCTGCTTGATAAACGGCTTGAGCGGCCCCGGCAACTGATCGATCAGGATGCCATCGCCGCGCTCCTCGAGTTCCTTCTGGTTGAAGCGAAAATACGGCATGTAGCGCTCGAAGAACTTGCCCTCCGCGATCAGGCGTTCCATGCTTGCGCCCGCAATCTCGGCGATCTTGTTGCGGGTCGTTTCGGACTCGATAAAACAAAACCGCCACGGTTGCGAATTGAAATGCGATGGGGCTCGAGAGGCGGCCTCCATCAACTGCACTTGATGCTCACGCGACACGGGCCTCGGATCGAACGGGCCGTTCGTGGTTTTGCGATTTTGAATCACCTCAAAGAAATCCATGCGAGTCTCGAGCTTAACCCGTCCAGGATCATTCATCACGACAAGGAATACAAATCAAACATGGACAAATGCACCTGTCAAAAGCTGGCTCGAGCAAACCCCCATGCAGGATGTAGGGTGCGCCGTGCACACCGTGTCGCGTGAAGGTCCTACCGACACAGGTCAGATCAACGCCAGCACGTATCCGAGCAACCCGACCAAAGCCAAATTGCGATGCGGCCCAGACCCACCGCGAAAACGCGGCAGCAAGCCAAGCGCCAACAAGGTCGGCATGAATACCCACCACCTCGAGCCCGCCAGAATCGCGGTCAATGCCGCAACGCCCGCCGCGACAAAAACCACGCCGTACAAAGCGTGATGCACCCAATGAAAACGTTTGGTACTGACCCAACGAAACTGCACGCCCACACCCAACGCCAGGTTCGAGATGTACAACCCAAACCCGATCCAAAGGGTGAGCACCTCGAGATTCACAGGCTGACCTTCACGGCTCGAGTCTCCACCACTTGAGTATACGCACGGGATTCTGGGCTCGAGATTGCGATCACGCTCAGGATGTGCATTTTCGCTAACGGATCTCAGGTGATTTGTACCGTTGCAGGCATGGCTGCCACAGCGGTTCGCGGTAATGACACCCTGGTTCGTTGGGATGGCGAGGGAATTCCTGATGGTCCTCAAAGACTGCTCACTCGAGCGGGCCGGACGGGTGGGCGAAGAGATTCGCAAACGCATCGCCGCGCACGATTTTGGCCTGCGAAACCCGATCACAATCAGTTTTGGTGTCGCCCAACACGTGCCAGAAGAGGCCAGCACCGACCTGACGATTTGTGCCGATGCCGCGCTGTACGCCGCCAAACATCGTGGCAAAAACCGGGTTGAAATTGCGGACGCTCAAGCCACATCGCCCGAGTTGGTTGGCATTTAAGCTCGAGCCGTGAGGTGCACAACACGGTCCCGCTCAAACGGTTAAACTCGGGCACCCATGATGGTTAAGCTCAACACCCGATGGTTGAACTGGCTCGGTTTGATCCTGACGCTGGCGATGCTGGCGGTCAATGCCTTGACCTTTGTCAACGTCGGCAACACGACCCGCAGCGCCATCATTGATCAAGAGTTGCCATTGACCAGCGACCTTGTGTTCGCCGAAGTGCAAAGTCAACTGGCCCAAACCGTTTCGATCTCGGCAGAAATGGCGGGCAACACCTTCTTGCACGCCTGGGCCAAAGCCCCAGTCGAAGACGCCGAAAAGATCGTGCCATACCTGCGCACCGTGCAACGACGATCCGAAACCGACACAGCCTTTTTCGTCTCGGAACGCACACGCAAGTACTACGACATCAACGGCATCTTGCGCATCGTTGATCCCAAGAAAAAAGGCGATGCCTGGTATTTCCGCACCCGCAAGATGTCCGAACCCTACGAACTGAACGCCTACTCGGATGAGGTCAACCGCGACAAGATCACGGTTTTTATCAATTACCGAACCGTTGATGCTCGAGGAAAATTTCTCGGTATGACCGGCGTTGGCGTGACCCTCGAGACCCTGAACGTCCTGATCGGTAGCCTCGAGCAACGCTTTAATCGTCGTGTTTACTTCGTGAACGAAAAAGGCGAAATCATGATCAGCGCGGCGAACTGCGTGGCTCTATTCAAACCGAAACGGGACTGTCAGATGTTACCAGCCAACTCTTGAACAAGTCCGTGCCGAGCGTGCAAACCTCGTACCGCAAAGCTGGCACCCTAGCTGGCAGAGTGGTGCAGGTGCACTCGAGGTTCGTGCCGGAACTCAAATGGTTTTTAGTGGTTGAACAAGACGAAACGAGCGCCATCGAACCGTTCACGCGCCTGCCATTGATTGCCTTGATCCTCGCTGGACTGACCTTTCTGGTGATGCTTTGGGTGGCGATCAACTCGAGGGCCACCCGCCGGACCTGAACTCACTGGCGGTCCTTTTCCAACCAGTACAAACGCCCATCAATCCGTAAATACTCGAGGTCCTTGCGCCCAGCCGGTGCGAAAATAAACTGCTTGACCACGCGCCCATCCTCGTATTTGAATTCAATCGTGTTGCCATAAACCCGATACGTGCCCGTGTTCGATCTGGCCTTGCTGCTGCCCGCAACAAAGGTTGTTTCGCCCAAGAAACTGCTGGAGGCATACGTACTGTTGGCCGCATCCCGAGAGAAACGACCATCTTTGCGCGACACCAAATCCGTATGAGGAAACCCAGCCCATACTTGGTGTACGTGCCGCCCAGCCAGTCGGATGAACCTCGAGCCTCAAACCAGAAACTCAAACCAGAAACTCGAGTGGCGGATGGAAGCGTTTCTCGACCGTGAATTTCTCGGCGTATTTGACCCCAACCAAACGCCCTGCGTTCGCCCGGCCCTGTAACCATTCTTCACGGTTCGTTTTCCAGCCGTAAAATTGCGCGAAAAACTCGAGCGATTCCGCACCAACATGCGCGTGATCCGTGATGTCGGTGTGGACAATTGTGCGGGTCGATTCGGCGCAGGCGTACTGGTAGAAGCTGACGCCGCCACGGTGCGCCTCGAGGTGCCCGAACTGACCTTCTGGACCGCCTTCCTGCACGACCTTCGGGATTCGTGCCAGCGTGATCGCATCGAACGCAATCTTCGCCACCGCCCGGTGATCAGGGTGCCGGTTGAAATCGTCCCAAGTGATGATCGCGTCTGGCTTGAACTCGCAGTACAAACGCGCAATCTCGAGCGCTTCGGAACGATCACCCCTCATGCGGGTGTCACCGAAATCGAAGAAACGATACGAACCGCTGACCAACTTGGCGATGTGTTCGCCGTGACCGTGACGCACCCGCTTGACCTCAGCCGCGTCCACGCCAACAAAATGCGAGGCGTTCTCGCCATAGGTCGTCCAGACCAGCATCACCTCGTCCCCTCGAGCGGCGTGCTTGGCGAGGGTGGAGGCACAACCGACCTCATCGTCGGGATGGGCGAAAACGGCAATGATTTTCATGCCCGGATTCTACAGGTCCAAATTCTACCGAACACCGAAGGTTTCGTTGGTCGCAGTCACTGCATCCGAGAACGCGTACACTCGAGCCAATGCCAGTCCAACCAGCCCGAATCACCATAGAAGCCTCCACGGGCCTTGAGCGGCGAGCGCACGCCCTGAGTCTGTATCTGAGCGAACTGCACGCCAACCTGGAAACGAACCTCGAGCGTGATTTGAAACCCGTCAGGCTCTGCGTGTTAAGCGAACGCGACTGGGGCCAGCAGGTGCAATACCCGTATGGCTTCACCTTTTACCGCCGATTGCGTGACGGCAGCGGCGTGATCTTCGCCCCAGGGAATTATCCCGGCAACCTGACTTGGGTCTTCAAAAGCGTCATGGTCCGGGCCGAACAAGCCGGAATTCGTGCCCCCGGAACGCTCGAGGAATTCTTTGACCTGACGCTTGGGCATGAATTGGGGCACGCGATAGCCGATCAACTTTTTCTACGAACTCGAGTGCGTTGGTTGGACGAATTTCTCGCCACGTATTTGTATGTCGGTGCGCTCGAGCAGACGCAACCCGAAGCCTTGGCCCGAGTGATCCAATGGGGAAACGTTCTCGAGCACGCCGAGTTTGACCCGGATGAAATTCGAGACGAAATTCCAGAATTGCTCGAGCCGGACAGGTTTGACCCGACCGAATTCGATTCGCTCAGCCTCGAATCTCGAGAACGACCCGCCAACCCCGAAGCGATTGCCCGCGAACAACTGATCCGACCGGCTGGAAATCGAAAACGCAAGACCAAAAAACGCTTGGAACGCTCGCTCGAGCACACCATCAAACGCCACGACCTCGGCGCGTTCGAGTTTCCGTTCCAACGTTTGCCGCTCGCCAATCAAGCCTGGTTTCAAGCACGGTTTACGCTGCGGGCCACGGACCTGCTGCGAACCCGAGGTTTGGAATTCATGCGCTCCGCCAGCGAAATCCTGCCCACAGCCAAAGGTCGCGGCAGTATTCACCGCGCCATGATCCAACTCGAGCCGTCGTTCAAACCGTGGTTTGCCAGCTTCGGACGCGCCCACTCAACTGATTCGACTCGACCCGGTGGGAAAACGCACGCAACGCTCGAACACAATTGTTAAAATACCCGCATGTCACAAATCCCAGCCGAATTCCAACTCACCGAATTAGAGGCCCGCGTCCTCGGCGTGATGATGGAAAAACAAGTCACCGTGCCGGATTCCTACCCGATGACCGTCAACTCTGCACGGCTTGGCAGCAACCAAAAAAACAGTCGCTTCCCGATCACCGAATACACCGAAAAAGACATCGCCGTGACCCTCGAGCGGCTCGGCGACCGGCGACTCGTGACAATCGTGCGCGAATACAACGCTCGAGCACCAAAATACTCGCAACTCTTAACCCGAGAACTTAAACTCGAACCGCAACACACTGCCATTCTGACCGTGCTGATGCTGCGCGGCCCCCAAACGCCAGGCGAACTGCGTGGCCGGGCCGAAACGATGTTCAAATTTTCCGGCCTCGAGCACGCCGAACAGGTTCTGAATCAACTCTGCGAATGGATTCCCGATCCGCTTGCGGTCAAACTCGAGAAGCTGCCTGGAGAACGCGACGCACGATATGTGCATTTGCTGACTGACCCAGAAGTGCAACGTGAAGCGCGGCCCGCACAGGCCGCAGGTGCAAGCCCCACTGGAGGCACCTTGGAACGGGTTGAGGCGCTCGAGGCGGAAGTCAGAAGTTTGCGCGAACGGATTGAACGGCTCGAGCGCGGCGGTCAGTAAATCTCAAGTCAAGTTCAATAACTGCAACTCCACGCCATCCAGATTCTCGAGCACATCCGCATTTGAGAACCGAACCACCCGCAGGCCCAAAGCCTCGAGAAACGCGGTGCGTTCAGCGTCATACGCCAAACCATCCGGCATGAAATGCTGCCCGCCATCCACCTCGATCACCACCCTGCAAGCCGCACAATAAAAATTCACTATGAATTGCCCAAACGGACGTTGCCGTCGCACCCGAGGCTCAAAATCTCGCAACAGTTCAAACCACAATTTCGCATCAGCGCGAGTCATCTCGCGCCGCATTTCCTGCGCTCGAGGAATCAAAGCCTTGGTATATGTCCGCATGCACCGACTGTAGCAACCACAAGACTCGAGCCATGGTTTTTAGCCCATCTTTTGTACCACCCTGCGAAGTAGCGCCCCAAGCCCGCAAGCTGCTGATGTTGGGGCAAGAAGGGGGGTCGTGTGCAACGCATTCGACGACTTGGTTGTGCACGACCCCCGCCCCTTCGGGGCTACCCCCTACTTCGCAGGGGGTGACTTTTTGGTTTTCTCGAGCGTTACGCTTTTGGTTTCTTGATGAACGGCATCATCTCGCGCAATTGCGAGCCAACCTGTTCGATCTGGCTGTTCTTGGATTCGGCACGCCATTTGGTCATGTTTGGCTTACCATCGGCGCATTCTTGCAAGAACGCCTTGGCGAACTTGCCGGACTGGATTTCTTTGAGCGCCTTCTGCATGCGCTTTTTCGTGCCAGGATCGATGATCTTTGGACCGGTGACGTAATCGCCGTACTCGGCGGTGTTGGAGATGCTGTGACGCATCCAGCCCATGCCGCCCTCGTACAAAAGGTCCACGATCAATTTCGTTTCGTGCAGGCACTCGAAGTACGCCATCTCGGGCGCGTAACCGGCCTCGA
>JAYURE010000065.1:0-2326 GCA_043756345.1 Deinococcales bacterium
GCGGTTCCAGCGACCATACCGGTGTTGATGCCGGTCCAGTAATCGTCCCAGCCTTTTTGTTGGACTTTGACTTTGATATCCGGGTTGGTTTTGCCGAAGTTCTCGGCGCATTTTTTGTAGGCGGGTTCTTGGTTGCTGTCCCAGAGCCAGTACGAGATTTCGACTGGGCCTTGGGCTTGTGTTGTGGCGAACATCACGCCGAACGCGGCCAGGATTGGGCTGAGCAAGAGCACTTTGTTGATCTTCATGACTTCCTCCGAATGAATGGCGAAAATGAAATGGCTTTTCTCTGTGTGCAAATACACCTGTCCAAAAACATCCCTGCAAATGATCTTCTGGGGTCCTCCTTTCAAGTGTTGAATAAGCGGTGCTGGGCAGGCTCGAGGCGCGTGATTGCAGAATCCTCGAGCGAGGATGGGATCAGGGTGATGTCTGGAGCTTTACTGCTGGCTGGAGCTTGGGCTTACTTGCCGCCGCTGAATTGCAAGGATTCGACCACTTGCTTGCCGAAAAACACGAGCAGCAAAAACACGGGAACCACACTGATGAATGTGCCCGACATCAGTCCGGTCCAGTCGGGTGGGCCGGAAGGCTGATTGGATTTGAATTGCTGCAAAGCCACGGTCAGTACGCGCAGGTTTTCGTCCGCGCCGGAATTGATCAGGTACGGCCATAAGAATTCGTTCCACATGTTGATCGAGGTCAGGATGCCCAGTGTGGCAAGGGGGCCTCGAGCGAGTGGCAGCACGATGCGCCAGAAGATGAACGCTGGGCTTGCGCCGTCCAATTTCGCGGCCTCCTCAAGTTCGACGGGCAGGCTGATGAAAAATTGACGCAAAAAGAAAATACCGAACGGTGTGGCCAGGACGTAAGGCGCGATCATGCCTTGAAAGGTGTTTAACCAGCCCAGGTTTTTGATCAAAATAAAGTTGGGAATGAACAGCACGATTCCGGGAATCATCAGTGCGGTCAGGATCATGGTGAACAAGAAGTTGCGGCCCGGAAAGTTCAGACGGGCGAAGGCGTAAGCGGCCATTGCGCTGAACAACAATTGCCCAGCGACCGTGACGGCCACGAACATCAAGGAGTTGCGCAAGGCGAGTAAAAAATTTGCGCTTTCGGCACTGACCCCGACGGCTCGAGCCTCTTCGACGCTGACCAATCCAACCACCCGGGCGAAGTTGAACAGTGTTGCATCGGCGGGCAGGATTTGCGAGGCGGTTTCGGCCAGGACGTTGTGGCTGGTCAACGCGGTTTTGAGCACGTAGTACACAGGAAACACTGAAACGAAAATAAAGATGCTCAACAGAATCCAGGCGGCAACACGACCGGGATTGATTGGTTTGCCCGATTTTGGATTCGAGGTGGTTGTGGTGGCAACACTGGCTGTAGTCATGCGTTTCTCCTCGAGAATCAATGAAGCGAGATCAGATTGGTCGGCGCGTTAGGCGAGATCAGATTGGTCGGCGCGGAACAAACGCAGTTGCACCAACGAAAAGAAGATCAGGATGGCGAACAAAACCATCGACATGGCGGTGGCGTAACCCATCTTGAAGAACTTGAAGGCGTTGTCGTAAATGTAAAAGACGATTACTCGAGTCACTTCCATCGGACCGCCGTTGGTGGCGACCGCAATGGTGTCGTAAATCTGGAACGAACCGATGATGCTGGTGACAAGCACGAAGACCGTCACTGGACGTAAAAGCGGCAGTGTGATGCGCCAGAAGGTTGTCCATTCGCTCGAGCCGTCAATCGTTGCAGCCTCATAGACAGATTTGGGAATGCCTTGCAAGCCCGCGTAAAAGAGGATTGCGGTCAGGCCCATGTGTCGCCAGATGTTGATGAACGCCACTGTTGGCAACGCCAGATCGGGCGAACCGATGAAAGCTTGATGCGGAATGCCGAAGACACCCATGACGGCATTGACCATGCCCAAAAGCGGATCGAGCAACCACAACCAGATCATTGCGGCGATCACGTTTGAAAGCAGGTACGGCAAGATCAGTGCGCCGCGCACGAACATCGATTTGGTCAGGCGATCCATCGCCACGGCCAGGAACAAGCCGATCACGGTTTGAAATGGAATGTTGTACACCACATACCAGAACGTCGTGCTGAGCGCATTCCAGAATGCTGGGTCCGCCGCGAGCGCCTGATAATTCTCGAGACCCACGAAGCTCGCATCGCTCAGAAGGTTCCAATCGGTCAGGCTGATGTAAGCGCCACGCACGACCGGCAGCAGCACAAACGCTGTGAATCCAATCATGGCGGGCAGAATAAACAAATACCCGGTGATTGCCTCTTGGGTGATGAAATAACTCAAAGG
>JAYURE010000066.1:0-2323 GCA_043756345.1 Deinococcales bacterium
CCCAACTCGCTGGAAAGTAGCTTCAAACGCTCGAGATACACACATTTCGGCAGGTTTTTCCTGTCAGAAGGTGCTCAAGCGTCCTCTACAGAAATTTCATCAACCAAAGTCGGAAACCCAGCACGGAATTTCCGGTTTGAATCCGAGTTGATATTCGGGGATCATGGCTTTGGGATTGCTGGTTTGTGCTAAAGATGGAACGGGGCTCAGGTGTGATCGTCCAGATTTGCTCCGTCGGCACACATCGTCGAGTCTCGAGCTTTGGAGAATTGATCATCTTGTTTCTGAGCGTGGCTTTTTCAACACACTTTCCTGCTCGCTGATGCGCAACCCCAAAGCCAAAATTGACCAGCAACCCGTGTTTGAATTCGAGTCGAAGCTGGCTGCCTTTTTTGGCTTTGGGATCTTCCCCTTTGTGCTAAGCGTTAGGAATGCTGATCAATTCAGTGAGCAAACCGCTCGAGTCAAGCGAGCCACGAATTTGTTCAGACAACACATGGATTTCTGAGGCCAACCGGCCCACACCGGATTGGCTGACTTGATCCATTGCCGGGTCGTACATGGCACTCTGAACGATGGCCGCATTTTCCCTGATCAAGTGCAAGGCATCTTCAACGGTTTTTTTCACTCTTTGGCTCCGTTTCTGGTTCGTCATTCTTGGGTGATTGGCATTGAATTCCAATCAACGAATGGTTCGGCCTTGCGCATTTATGGAGATGTGAAAACCAGCACCTTGAGACGTGAAAGTGCTCAGTCTCGAGGTACTGATCCAATGGGGCTGTTCGCAAGGGGCGTGAGTTGAGGTCTTTCTACAGGCTGCGGAATGAGATTGGCCGTTGGAACTGAACGTCCGTGGCACTGCACGAATCTCTTCCAGATCGGTTGCAGAATGGTGATTCGGGTCTACCGGAATTGCCCCAAGCGTTTGGTTTTTAAAACAGACGAGGGTTGAGTTTCAAGGTGTCCAAAGCACCAGCAACTTTGAAGCAACCACCCGTTTCTCGAGTTGTTGATCAAATGTTAAAAACTGGCAATCGTTGGTCATCGCCTGAAACGTCACCGCCGTTGCCACGTGGACTGCATCGCACCCTCGAATTAAGTGTTGATCGGCAATTGCGCCCGCGAGCAAGGCCAGGGCATCGTTGACTTCGAGCGTTTGCACGGTCGGCCAATCGCGTTCAAAGTCGGTGACGGCCTTCAGGTATTGGGCTTGCGTGATTCGTTTCTGTTGTCGCAACGCCCGAAACGCTGCCCGAACTTCAGGGTAAGTGATTGGGCTCGAGGCTGTCGTGCTGGCCTGACTGATGGCTTGTTTTGTTAAGATGGCATGTTGCGGATTGTCGTTCGCGTATTGAGAGACGAAGGCATTGCTGTCGATGTACAGCCTCACCGACGACCCTCACGGATGATGTCTGCCACGCTCGGGCCAGGACCACGAACCGTTACCGGCTTGCTCGAGCCTTGCGGTTTACCCTTGCGGGTGGCGGTCTTTGCCATTTTGACGGCGTTCGCAGTGAGCGTTGCCAGGTCAGGCAATTCAAACGTGGACGCCTCGAGAACCTCGCCGGGTTCGTCGGGGGTGATCTCGAGCAGGTCATTGATGGTGACGGTTTCACCGGTGATGCGCTCGAGTGCAGTGACGACTTGGCCAACGGTTTGCAGGTCGATGCGTTGTGCGGGTCGTCGAGCGAGATCGTACACCGTGTTCGGTGCAAGTTTGCCGGTCGTTTCTTTGACCACGCGGTAGGTGCTGATCGCGTGGCGCTCGAGGAAGCGGTTGAGGTTGAGGCGAATCGTCATGCTCCGAGGATAGCATACTCCGAGAAGTTGAAGTCAATCTGGTTTGCATGGTTGAGCCTGAATGTGACTGAATTCGGTCAAGTGCCCGAATGCTCGAGCAACGCAGTCAAGGTAGCCCGGTCGTAGAGCAAGTCAAACAATTCAACCTCGAGCGCGATGGCCAGCGCATTCAGTGTTTCAAGGTTTGGGTTGAATCCTTTGCGACCCAATTCCAAATCTTGGTAGTGCTTGCTGCTGATTTCGGCGCGTTCGGCGATGGTGTCTTGGGTGAGTTTTCGTTCGAGCCGTAGGGTGCGCAGGCGTTGGCGCACGCTGTTGGCGTCGATGCGGGTGGGCATGGTTGCACGTTATGGGTCGCATACCACCTTGCAGAACCGGATTTATCCGGTATTGTGATTTGCGCAGCAAACCAAAAAACCCAGGAGAACCCATGAGCAAACATCGCAATCCAGCACTCCTCCCCTCCATCCTCTCGAACAAGAACCTGATTGCGATCACCATCACGACGCTATTCGCCCTGACC
>JAYURE010000067.1:0-2322 GCA_043756345.1 Deinococcales bacterium
CTCGCGGTATCGCACCAAATCCTCATAGAGCCCGAGCCAGAGCGCCGCGTACTCGCCATCGCCGTGCATCTCTCGGGCCTTCGCGTAACTCGGTTCGACCGGAGTCAACACTTCGGGCATTGGCACCTGCAACACGAGCACCTGATACGACTCGAGAATTTCTTCTGGAATCCGATGCCGCGATTGAATCAGCGTCGCCTCGAGCGCATCCGTTGTGGTTCGCACGCCTGTCATTCGCGCAATAAAGCGGCGCAAATTTGCGGCGTTCACGCTGTCGTCGTCGCCCTGATCGATCACCTTCAAAACATCGTTCGGCCCAACCAGCGCCAACGAAACCTGCAAACCGCCCGTGCCCCAACCTCGAGCCATCGGCACTTCACGCGAGGCATACGGCACTTGATACCCGGGAATCGCAATCGCCTTCAAAATGCGGCGGCGCAACTCGCGTTTAGCGAAGCCATCTAAAAAAGCGTACTGGTAATCTTGACGCGCCCAAGCGAGATCAGCGAGTTTCATCGCGCCACCGGATCAGCATTTGAGGCATCTTCCGTGAACGACTCAAGATCGACTGAGCCACCGGCTCGAGCTTTACGCACGCGATCCAAATCGCTTTGAAAGGTTACGTGGTGCGGCAATTTGTAATGGATGCAAAAGCCGCTCGCCTCGACCGGTTCGGTGTGCGAGAGCACGAATTCCTCGGTGTGCGCCGGATGCGCGGTCGGCATGTCCATCGCCACGTCGAGCATCGCGGCGGCGATCAATTTGGTTTCGTTCCAACCCAAGCACATCGCAAAACCAAGCGACAATTCTGGCGGCAATTTGTTCGAGGTGAATTTCGTGACCACCTCGGCACTCGAGACGCGCACACGACCGACACTGAAAATCGTGCCAGAAATCGGATGTTTCAATCGAACTTCAGCGTGCGCGAGACGCACCTCATTGACCGTCGGGTGGATGCCGCCATACCCACGCATGTTCGAGTACCCGAGTGCCAACACGCCACCCGTGTCCGCTCGAGCCAACGCCTGCAACCGTGCCGCCCGAGGTGTTGGATACGACGGTGGTTCTCGGGTCAAATCGGGAATGTCTTTCGGCTCGAGCGTGTCTGGTTCGGATGGTGGTAACAAACCAGTTTCGCGCAACCAATCGGCCACGAACGGAAAACTTGAGGATTGCCTGGGTTCATTCGATGTACTAGCGAGGGCGAACACAGGGTTCGCCCCTACAACATTTTCGTAGGGGCGAACCCTGTGTTCGCCCTGCGAAGCGAGATCAGGTTCAACCCCAGGATTCAACTTCTCGAGATGCAACACCCGATGGCTGTAATCCAATGTCGGTCCGAGCACCTGACCGCCCGGAACATCTTTAAACGCCGCCGAAATCCTGCGCACCGTCAGCATGGTGTCGCTCGAGATCGTTTCGGCGTGCGCGAGCCTGGGTTGCGTGCTGCGGTAGGCGCGAAGCAACAAGACCGCCTCGTACAGATCACCACCGGATTGCGCGATGGCGAGCGCAGCCAGTTCGGGCGAGTACAACGATCCTTCGCCCATCACGCGGTCGATCAGGTAGGGGAGGTGATGCTCGAGGTTTCGCAAGAATTCGCTCGAGTAATTCCCGTTCAATTCGCGGTACAGATTTTCGGCGTTTTGAATCGCCTGTTCGCCACCTCTGGCTGCGACGTAAGCCATTTACAAGACCTCAACTCGGGTGCTGCGTGGAATGCCAATCACTTGCACGCCAGCCGCAACTCGAGAGACCAGAAAGACATCCCAACCGAGTGGAAAGTTCATTTTGCGTTCCCGCAGTTTCCAGAACTCAAGCGGCACACCGAGTGCCCGCACGATCCGTTCATTGGCAATGCCGGGGCCGGTCAAGCGCAATTGCACGCCGGAATCTTGAGTGCAGGCCAAGATCAGGCTGGCCGATTCGTCCGGGTACAACGGTGTGCCGAGGCGGGCGTACTCGAGTTGGAACAAGACACCGGGCGTGATCTCGAGGTGAAAGTGATACGCGGCATCAACCGAGGACGTGGCATTCGCGCCGGTGCGTTTGATCGGTTCTTCGAGCGCGGAACTCGAGGTGTAAAAACTGGTTTCGAGGTCGAGCAAGGCTTCGGCAATGGTTTCGAGGCCGCTGACATCGCCAGGTCGCGCCTCGAGAATTTGTGGTTCGCCGGGATGCGCGAGCGACCACATCAACGCGGTGAACATTTTTTGTGTTCGGGCCTCAACGTCACTGAGGGTTGGCGTGTTCATCAGAAGGTCTCCATTTCCACACGGGTCGCTTCGACCTTCTGTATCAGTGCTGCATCCCGCTCGAGTT
>JAYURE010000068.1:0-2320 GCA_043756345.1 Deinococcales bacterium
CGCAATCTGACTCGAGCCTTTTACTTTGTCAGATGGCACGATCACGGGCGGCTCGAGCATCACGGGTCTGACACGTCAAATTGCCGTCCATAACGGGCAATGCCCGTTATGCTCATCCCATGACCGACCAGAACTTGTTCGTCCGCGAGTACGATTTGGCCCCGGCCCGACGACGCCTCTCGACGACCAATCCCGAACCGCACCAACGCCAAGCCCTGAGCAAATTGCGCTCCTGGTTCACCGGGGATGAACCCAGCAAAGGCGGCCTGTTAACCTTGCCGACCGGTGGCGGCAAGACCTTTGCCGCCGTGCGTTTCCTTTGCACCGGCCCGTTGTCGCAGGGGTACAAAGTGCTGTGGTTGGCGCACACGCATCACCTGCTCGATCAGGCGTTCGAGTCGTTCGGTTCGATGCGGCCCGGTGCGACTCAGGAGGTTGGGCACATCGCCGAACCTCGAGCCCGGTTGCTGGTGCGCGTGGTCAGTGGCGCAACAAAATACTCGAAGGTACACGAGATCAAGGCCGAGGATGACGTGGTGATCGCCACGCTGCAATCGATCACGCGGGCCTACCAGGAACCGCGCATGAAGGGATTGCAGGCGTTTTTGAAATCCGCCAAGGACCGATTGATCGTGGTTTTCGATGAGGCGCATCATGCACCAGCTTCGAGCTATCGGGTCTTCCTGAATGAATTGCGGGCCAAGGATCCAAACCTTGTGCTGCTGGGGTTGACGGCCACACCGACGTACAACGACGAACGCCGTCAGGGGTGGCTCAAACGCCTGTTCCCGCAGGGCATTCTGTATCAAGTCAGCCCGAAGGCACTGATGGCGCAGGGCGTGCTCGCCCGCCCTCGGATCGAACACCTGCCGACCGGCTTCACCCCAGAGTTCAGCGATCCCGACTTTCAGCGTTGGTCGAGCGGACCATTCCAGGATTTGCCCGAACAGGTGATCGAGTACCTGGCCGCGAACGCCGAACGCAACGAGATGATCGTCAACCAGTACGTGAACCACAAGAAAAAATACGGCAAGACGATCATCTTCGCCGACCGTTGGTTTCAGTGCGAGGCGATCAAAGAACTGCTCGAGCAACGCGGCATCCGGGCGGGCGCGGTCTATTCAAAAGTCGATGCCTCCGCGAACACGGTCGCCGAACGCAACCGACGCACGAACGACGAGAACGACCGGGTGCTCGAGGCATTCCGGGCGGGGGAACTCGAGGTGCTGGTCAATGTGCGAATGCTGACCGAGGGGACGGACGTACCCAAAGTACAGTCGGTGTTTTTAACGCGGCAGATCACCAGTCGAATTCTGCTGACCCAAATGATCGGACGGGCGTTGCGTGGACCAAAATTTGGCGGCACTAAAGATGCGAACATCGTGACCTTCGCCGACCGTTGGCAGCAACCGATTCACTTCGCCGAGTTCGACGACATTCACGACGGGCTGGCCGACGATGCCAGCCCGGAATACGGCAAGCGCCCACCGTTGCAACTGATTTCGATTGACCTGATCGCCCGCCTCAGCCGCCTGATGGACAGCGGTTCGGCGGGCCTGAACGTGCCGTTCCTCGAGTGGATGCCGGTCGGTTGGTATCGCGTCGAATACGATGCCGCCGGACGCGACGACGAAACCGAAGGCGTGCGCCACCTGGTGATGGTTTACGAGGACGAACGCCCAGGCTACGAGGCATTCATCGCGCATGTCGGCAAAAATCCTGACCTTTTCGCCGACCTGAACCTCGAATTTGCCAACGTCAGAGGCGCACTCAAAAAGCTGGCCTCGGAGTTTTTCGCGGGCACACACCGCGCCCTTCTCGAGGATTTGCAGCGCGACCTGTTCCAGATCGCTCGGCACGTCGGACAGAACGAAAATGTGCCGGGATTCTTCGCCTTCGAAACGCGGGACGATCACGACCTCGACGCGCTCGCCCGTCAAATCATTACCGCCGATTTTGGTCCGCGCAACCAAGACGCGCACCTGCGCAACGAGTACCACCGGGCGGACCGCTTCTGGCAAAGCCTGTACTGGAGTTTCGATCAATTCAAAAAGCAGTTCCAAACCTGCCTGGATCGGGCTTTGCAACTCGAGCAGCTTGGGCTGGGCATCAATGACGAAATCGTTTTCACCAACCCTGAGGTGCGCATCGAACGCGAACCGGACGAGTTGCGCAAAGAACAAGTTAAATCGCGCGACGGCAAAAAATGCCTTTGCTGCGGCTCGAGCAAACGCCTACAGGTCGATCACATCGCCCCGAGTTACATCGGTGGCGGTAACGAACTTAACAACCTGCAAACCCTGTGTGCTGCCTGCAACAA
>JAYURE010000069.1:0-6344 GCA_043756345.1 Deinococcales bacterium
TTCGTTGACGATTGGCATCCGTTGTTTTGTTGGCAGACCGGCGAGCAGTTCCAGGTGCGTTTTGTACCAGCGGTAAACGCCATCGCTTTTGGACAGGCCATGCTGGGCCGCGAGGATCATTTTGCTGGCATCTTGGTGTTGTTCGATCCAATACAGGGCATTCAGTCTTTGCAACGAATTCGTGCTGTTCACGGTGTTTCCTGGCAGGTCATGGCTGGCCTCGAACAGTTGTTTGGCCTGTTCGTGATCACCAAGGATTCGGTACAGGGTGGCGACTCGGATTTGGCTGCCCAGGATTTGAGGATGCTCTTTTGTGACCACCAATGCCTGGGCTGTTTTGGTCTGTTCCAGGGCTTGGGAAAACTGATCAAGCATCACGAGCGCATCGCTGAGGTTGAGCCTGCGAGCGACCGAATTCATGGTGGTCTCTGGTGATGCGGACTCGAGTTCTTCGGCCTGTTGCAACGGCAGCAACGCCTGTCGTGCGAGTCCTTGTTCGATGTAGGTGATGCTCAGGTTGGAGAGCACCTGGTTGAGTGCGAATACATCTCGCGTTTCTCGAAGCATGTCGATGGCCTGTTGATGCTCGAGTTCGGCTTCTTGGTAGCGTCCGAAATTGTCTAGCATCACGGCATGGTTGGACAGTCCCAAGCACAGGTTCAGTGTGGCTGTTTCGATTTCGGATTCGGGCGCAGCTTGATCCAACTTGTGTTGTAACAGCGTGCGGGCATGTTCGTTGGAGCGTGCGAAGTGCTGTTCGGCCAAACTGCTTTTGCCTTGCATCCAGCAGACCAATCCGAGGCTGTTTTCGGCCAACTAGAGTGAACGCAGGTCGTTGTGTTGTTCGGCAAAAGCCATGGATTCTTCAGCGATGCGTTTGGCTTTTGCAAGGTTGCCACGGTTGGTCCACATGGCGCATTCGGCTTCGAGGGTTTCTGCATGCTGTCGTGGTGTGCTGGTCGTGCGGCGCATCGCGGTGGTGACTGTTTCGAGTTCATCATCGATTGCCAATTCAGAGATGGCATCTTTGGATTGCGCCCAGCATTCCCAGGCCAGTGTGGGATCACCGTTTCGTTCGAGAATTTCTGCGGCACGGCTGGCATGTTTTATCACTTCGCGCAGTTGGTACTTTGCGTTTGCTTGCAACGCGGCGGCCTGAAGGAATGGGACGGCACGTTTTTCGGCGTTGGCCATCATCCAGTGGTGCGCGATGCGGGCGGGTTCGGCGTCGCTGCCTTCAAGGTGTATTGCGGTTTGCGTATGCACGAACGTGGCGATGCTTTTGGGTGTGTCCGCCCGTACCGCTTCAAAAATAAGATCGTGCGCAAAACGTTCGCCGGTCATCAGTTGTGCCTGCTCGAGTTCACCCGCGATTTCGCTCAAATCCAGTGCGTTCGTTTCGAGGATTTTTGCGGCCAGTCCGAGTGAGTAATCCGTGCCGGTGATTGCTGCGACTCGAGCCAAGCGCAATGCACTGCTGCTGAGGCGTTCAAGGCGTTGTCGGATCAGTGTGCCGACTCGAGTTGGTGTCGGCAGTGCCGTGTTTTGCGCAAGCTGATTCGTCTCGAGCAAACTCTTGATCGTTTCGAGCATGAACATGGGGTTGCCGCCCGTGTGTTTGACCAGGCGTGCGCTCAGGTCGGGCGCGTTGATTTCGAGGCTAGCAATCCAGCGTGAAACCTGTTCTGTCTCGAGCGATTTCAATTCGATACGTGTTGTTGTGCCTGTGCCGATCTCGGTTTGAATCCGTTCCTCGAGTGTTGTGAGCAGTTCGTTTGTGCGGTGAGCGTTCAAGAATCGCAGTCCGGTCGGTATTAATCGGGTCACGATGTAATCGTGCGCTTCAAGGCTGGCGGCATCCATGAATTGCAAATCATCGACGACAATGCTCGAGAGCACTTGTTGTTGGCAGATGGTTTCGAGTGCGCAGGCGATGGCTTCAAAGAAACGCAATTTGTCTTCTTGGTTTTGCAAGGGTGCAGGCGCGGTACTCGTGAGTTCGGGCAGCAACCGCGAGAGTTCAAGTCGCACCCAATCTTCAAGCTCAAGCGTTGGGTATTGACTGATGGCACGACGCAGTGACCGGGCGTAACTCGAGAAGGAAACGTTCGCATCTCCGGGTCGGCCCTCGAGCAATAGATACTGACCGTGACTGCTGGCGAAATCGAACAACAATCGGCTTTTGCCAATGCCGGGTTCGCCGCAAATCACGATTTGAATGCCTTGATTCCAGGCGTGCTCGAGTTGTGTCCATTCAAGTTCTCGCCCAATCAGAACCGGTGGGCGCAAAACCGTCAATGGAATCTCGAGCCGTGTCACAACAGCTTGTTCTACCGTTGTACCCTGCGAGATTGCCTTTGCCAGCGCCAAAGTTTCTGGTAGTGGTGGCACACCCAATTCTTGCTCGAGCACCTGCTTGCAGCGTTCAAACGCATTCAATGCCGCACCACGATCTCCGTTCTGGTAATGCAGGCGCATCACGTGCCGGTGCGCAACCTCTGAGACTGGATCAAGCTCGAGCACTTGATTGGCATGTTCGAGGGCCACTCGAGATTGTCCAGCAAATTCTGCCGCCTGTGAGAGCCGCAGGTGCGCATCGCGTCGTAAGGCCAGAAAGCTTTCGCGTTTGATCAGCAACCAGTCTTGAAATTCTGGGCAGTCATCGTAATCAAGCCCCTCGAGCAGTTCGCCTTGAAATCTGAGTACCGTTTGGTCATTGCCCGCGAACGCCTCGAGTTCCAACTTGGAGGCATCGATGCTCAATTCCGGGCTGAGGCTCAGGCGATCATCACCGGTTAACACAGCAATACCCGCACCTTCTCGTAAACGTCGGGCAACCTGTGAAAGGTTATTGCGAGCTGTGCTTTCTAGTGAATCTGGCCAGAGCAGTCCCGCTAACCTTGAGCGGGTTGTGCCACCCTCGAGCGTGAGGAACGCCAGCAACCCGGCCGTTTTGCGTTCGAGCTTCCAGGCTTTGCGGTCTGGGGCGTGCAGGTGTGCGCCGCCCAGCACCTGGAGTTGCAGCAATTGCGCACCTGTTTGTAGCATGGAACCTATTTTGTCACACTTTCAAAATGGGCACGGTCTGAATTGCTTCTGAGTCTTATTGAACGGGCACGATGCGCCGAAAATCCAGAATGCAAATCAGCGTTTACTTGTTCCTCGAGCCTGACAGAATCACCGTTTGAAACCGCCAACGAAACCAAAAAAAGCACCCGAGTTTGACTTCGGGTGCCAGCGCAATCAAGCTTCGGTTACGGATTGCCTCGCAGGACAAAAATCTTGTTGGTTCCTCCCAGGTTCGATTCAAAAGCCACGACGTTTGTGCTGGTCGCATCGACCTGAATATCTGGCGAGGAATTGAGTGAAAAAAGATCATACGAAAGCAGATTGTACTGACCGTTCATGCACAAGTTACCCAATGAATAACTGACGGTGTTGATCAAGTCTGCTTCGTCCAGTGAGATGTCGTTGCGGCGCATGGCTCCGCTGCCACAATCGGCACTGGGCGACAGGCGATCAATGCGTGGTGTTTGTCCATTCGGCAGGCATTTGCGGTACGTGGCGGTATCGCCACCGTTCATGGCCACGATGGGGATGCCCGCAAGGGTGATGGCAATGGTCGGTGAGGAATTGGCGTACAAGTCAACCAAGGCACCACCGACAAACTCGCCTTGGGTTTTGCATCTTAAAATTGGGGTCGCAGCGGAAACATTGCTGACTTCTGCTTTCAGATCAGCGGTTTCTCGGGCCAAAAAAACGTTGCGATCCATGGCGGCCAGTTCTGGACCATGAACGGGTCTCGAGGCGGCGTTGTACTCGAAGGCGTTGGAGAGTGCGGCGCGTTTGTTCCACCTCGAGCCGTTCCAGGCGTAGACGTAGGTGGTGTTTCCGGCGCTAAAAGCAACGACTGGTTTGCCCTGTTGTACCGCGATGCTGGGTTTACTGACTGGCTTGCCGTTCGGGGCTTTGAGTTGTGTGCTCAATGCAGTCCAAGTTTTGGAATTCGAGTTGAAGATTTTGACGTAAATCCTGGCGGATTGTTTTGAAACGTAACTGAGCCAGTATTTCCCAGAGGCGTAAGTGCTGGCCAGGTTGCTGCTCGTTTGTGGGTGCTGACCGATCAATTTCCAGGTGCTTCCGTTCCAACGGCGGGTGAAGACGGCATTACCAACCGTGTACGAAACGATTGGGGTCACGTATCCTTCGAGTGCCAGTACGGGGCGTTGACCGTTGAAGGCAAAGGCGGGTTGTTGAATCGTGCCGGGTGCGAAGTGTATGGCTGGAAGGGCAGAACCGGCAATCGTTTCGGATGGCACGGGTTCTGTTGTGTCTGATGCGGGCTCGTCTGAGGGTGTGGCTTCCTCGAGGGTCGGTTGTGCTTCGTTGATGTCCAAGTTGATGTCCAAGTTGATGTCCAAGGATTCTGGCGTGGTTGTTTCCAGCCCAGCGGGTTGATTGCAGGCCATCAGGACCGCGAAGAGCATTCCGAGTGACGCCATTCGTAGATTCATGTTGTTCTCCTTTTCGTGAACATTTTCGTGAACATTTTCGTGAACATCTTCGTGAACATCTTCGTGAACATCGAATTGTGGTTCTTTCGTAAGCCGCACCACGGATTTCTGTCCCCGCAAAACTTGGCTGTGATGCTTACTTTTGAAGGCTCAGGGTTGCACCAGAAATTGGCGTGTCGGCGAGGTTCACGGTCGTACCGCTCGAGTCCGTGACGTTCACGGCAGTCACACTGATTTGGTAGCTACGAGCATTGGTCGTTGGTGTGATTGGCGCGGGTGTTGAACCACAGGCGCTCAGCAGCAAGACCATGCCGATCAGGGCCAACCAGCGGCGACGCACGCCAAACCCGAGCAGGAAGATGCCACCCAGCACCGGTGCGAATCGCAAAGCTGCAATCGTGCTGTTGGTGTCGGCAGCAATTATAAACTGGGTTTCGCCGGTGATTGCCAAGGCTGTGGCTGGTGTCAAGGTCAGGTTGCCGTTGTCATCGCTGAATTTCCCGGAGGCCAGTAGGTTGTCGCCTGCATCGATCAATCCGTTGGCGTTGGCATCGCGGTACAGGTGAACGCCGGTCAGGTCCGTGGCATCGTTGCCGCTGCCAGCCACGTTCAGGGTCACGCTCGAGAGTTTTTCATTCGGTGCGTTGATGGCGAAGGCCGCAGCCGCGTTGTTGCTCGAGCCTTTGGTGATGCTTTGATCGGTTGGCGCATTGGTTGGTTTCTTGATTGACCGTGTACTGTTGGCGCTGAAGCTTGCCGTAACGTTCTTGATGGCGTTCACAGTCACGATGCAGGCTACAGTGCCGTTGCAGGCTCCGCCCCAACCTGTGAAGCTCGAACCGGTGGCGGGCGTGGCGGTCAGGGTGACAGGGTTGCCTTGCACGAAATTCCCGCTGCAAACGGTGCCGCAATTGATGCCGCTCGGGGTGCTCGAGATGGTGCCATTGCCGGTTTTGCTGACGTTCAATGCGAAGGTTGGGGCGCTGCTGACGTTGAAGCTTGCGCTGACGTTTTTGGCGGCATCCATGGTCACGATGCAAGCGCCGGTTCCATTGCAGGCACCACCCCAGCCGGTGAAACCCGAGCCGCTTGCGGCGGATGCTGTTAGGGTCACTTTTGAGCCTTGACCAAAATTCGCGCTGCAAGTGCTGCCGCAATTGATGCCTGCCGGGTTGCTCGAGATCACACCCGATCCGGTGACGCTGGTGGTCAGGGCAAGGTTTGGTACGGCGGCGTAGACGATGTTGGGGTTGGTGGTCGCGCCAGGATTCACGGTCGCGGTTTGGGTCGCTGGCGTTGGTCGGTAGGTCACACCGGCCAGGACCAGATCGGGTGCAGTCAGGGTGTACGAACCGGTGGGAATGTTGTACCAGGCAACCGAATTTTGCTCGGGACTGATGTATTCGCTCGTGGTCACACCGTTGGGTCGTGTGAGTCCAAGGGTCACTTCCGTAAATCCTGGCAATCCAGACATGAGAAGCTCCAGCGTTCCAGTTGGGTTTGGACCTGCAACCGCATAGACCACGTTGACGTTGGTCACTGCGCCGTTGCTGACCGTGACGGTTTGTGTGGCGGCATTCGCCCGATAAAGATTCGAGCCATTGGCAACATCTGGCGCATTGACCGTGTACGTTCCTGCGGCCAGGCTCGAGATGCTGCTGGTCGTTCCTGAAAGGGTTGCTTGGACCAAGGTTCTTCCATCTGGTGTGAATACCGTCAATGGTCCGAACACCTGGTTTGGCAATCCGCTGACACTCAAATTCATTGAACCCAAAGGCGCATAAACGATGGTGATGCCCGTGGACCCTGTGGCATTGATGGTCACGTTTT
>JAYURE010000070.1:0-6339 GCA_043756345.1 Deinococcales bacterium
GTCGCATTAAGTCATGAGAACGTCCGTGAAAAAAACACACTACAAGCGTGGCTCAAGTCGCTATTGGGTTCTGAACCATGCTCGAGGGGTGCAGCCGCAGGTGGGGGTAAGGCTCAAGAGGTGAAAGGTGAAAGGTGAAAACTCGAGCCTGACGCAGCTTTCAATTTTCACTGGCTATTGCTCGAGAACCAGCAAGTCCCATTTCACACCTGCACCCAGGCTCGACGGAAGATTTCTGCTCAACGGGCCAGCCATCAACGGGCCAGCCACAAGAACAACATGTAAACAGCAACGATGCCCCCAATGATCAGCAGCAACGGCCCGAGCAAAATCTGATACACCGCCAACGTGATCGCCACGAAATCGCGCCAATCGGTCTTTAGCGGCACTCGAGATTCCGGCTCGAGATCGTCAACACCACCCGAACTCACGTCCCGAAAGACGACGGGCGGACTGGAATCGGCTGGATCGTTCCTCATTCCACCCATTCTAGCCCTCGAGCCTGAGCGTTCCATTCCAACCAACACCCGTCTCGAGCAGCTAAAAAACGCTTTGAGGGGCGCAAAAAACCGCTCCTGAAGCCCTCGAGTGATAATTCTGTCGTCAGACTCATGCGCTCGACGTAGAATCTTGGCATGTTCAGCACCCACAAAACCCGAATTGCCATGACATTGACCGGGGTGGTCTTGGTCGCTTTGGCAGCGTGCGGCACGCAAAGCCCCTCGAGTGGTGGCAGCGTCTTGGATTTCCTGACCCGCAGCCTACAACCCGCATTCATTGGTGAACCGTACCGGCAAGAGATTCAACTGACTTCTGGCACACGACCATACACGCTCAAACTCTTGAAAGGGCCGTTGCCGCCAGGCATGACGCTTTCTGACCGGGCACTTTCGGGCACACCTTCTGGCAGCGTCACCGAAGCCAAAAGTTACAATTTCACGCTCGAGGCGAGCGACGCGAACCTTTCCAATAAAGTGCAGGATTTCACTCTCGAGGTTCGGGTTGCGCCGTTGGCTTTAATCGAATGGAAAATCCCGGAAACCTCGTTCAAGGATGAAACGAAAATCCCATTCATTTTGAAGGGTGCGAAGAAAATCAGGTCGTTCAAACTGGCGATCCCGTTGCCTGCAAATGCAAAATTCGTGCGCCTCGAGACGGGTCAGGGCAGGCCAATCATGCTCTCCAAGCTCGAGCAGGCCAAAGCGGTTGTGGTGACAGAGGCTCCAAAAGCGGCAGAAACACCTGCGACGGGCGGGCCACGGGTTCCAGCAACCGAAACTCCAGCCACAGGAACGCCAGCCACAGGAACTCCGGCAGCGACCGACCCAAAGACAACGCCAGCCGCAGATCCGAAAGCTACTCCAGCGACAACCGATCCCAAACCGACCAATCCCAAGCCAGCCGATCCCAAAACTGCCCCAGCCACAACCGATCCCAAACCAGCAGAGACTCCTGCCGCGAGCGACCCAAAAACCACACCAGCAGTCGATCCGAAAACAATCGATCCGAAAACAATCGATCCGAAGACAGTCGATCCGAAAGCAGTCGTGACCGAAAGCAAACCCGGTCAAATCCTGCGTATCGAAGGAGCCCTGACCGAAACGCTCAACTCCAACCGTGACGCCACGATCTTCTACCTGATCGTCTCGAGTGAAACCGGTGCGAAACTTGAGGGTAAAGTTGGATACGAGTTGCGCAGCGGTCAGAAAACGATCTCGAGTGCGGAGATGATTGGGCCACAACCGGCAGTGAAACCAGTCGATCCCAAACCGAACGATCCCAAACCGAACGATCCCAAACCGACCGATCCCAAACCGACCGATCCAAACGCACCAACCAACCCAGCAACCCCAGGCACGCCCGCAAATCCTGGACCACAAGAACCTCAACCCGGCGGAGGAACACCAAAATGACCACGCCTCACCGCAACCCTCGAGCCATCACGATTGGGGTCATCTCTGCGTTGGTTCTGAGCGGGCTGATTCTGATCGGCTCCAGCTTGGCAACCGTGATCAACGTCTTGACGCTTGAGCAACAAGTCGAGAAGGCTCAAATCATCATGCAGACGCTTGTGACGACCAGCGAAGTGCAAAACCGGGCGAACAACAAAACCTGGACCGCCTATGCTCTCGAGCCCAAAAAATTTATTCGCGGTTCGAGCGCCGAACTGACCAAAGTCAACATCGCCAACAAATCCGTACCCAGCCTGAGCATTTACGGTGGAGCCAACATCAAACTCGAGGGCGCACCCACATTCAAAGCGGGCGACGAACTGGTGCTGCTGTTGTACACCAAGGCGTATGACAATCCGATTGTCGGTTTCAACCAAGGCGTGTACCGCGTCACGGGTGGCAAAGTCACAACGCTCGAGGGCAAACCGTTGACGGTCACATTGGATGGCAAAACGGTTGATTCGACGGTTGAAAATTTCTTGAAACGGCTCGAGGCATTGGCGGTCGGCAAATGAAACGCCCATCCCGAATCACGGCTTCCCTCGTTCTTCTTTTTGTCGGTGCGAGCATCGCCGCGCCTTTCGCGTACCGTGTCACGACCGACGGTGGCGCACCCACAAATTTCGTGAGCAACGTCGAAAAAGCCTTCAAAGCCTGGGCAGCCGTACCCGGCACGACCCTGAAAATCAACCGGCTCGAGACTGCACCCGTGACGTTCTCGTGGGGCGAGGGCGACATTCCCATGAACCCAGACTTGAGCACACGCACGATCATCAAAACTGGTGAAACCACGACCAGCGAGGTGCGAGTCAACCCGGAAACCGCCGACCTCGAGAGTGCCTTGTTGATCGAGGCCGGTCTGCGTTTGGGCCTGAACATCGACCCGAACCTGGGCGAGAAACGCACGGTTGGCGAAAACGAAAGCAAAGCCGTGAGAGCCCGATTCTCACAGAATGGCGACCTGAATGGTGATGGCAAAGTCAACCTCGATGACCTCGAGTTGCTGTCCTTGAATTACGGCAAACGCGCCCCAGCAGGCAGCGGCACGCTGACTGGCGACCTGAACGGCGATGGGATCATCAATCAACTTGATGTGGATATTTTGAAGGCGAATTACACCTTCGAGCCGATCTCGCAACCGGCGGCAACGCCAGCGCCAACCGATCCAAAGCCAACCGATCCGAAAACAAATCCCGCAGGTCCAACGGCTCCCACGAGTCCGACCGATCCAGCACCGACCGATCCAGCACCGACCGATCCCTCAAACCCAACCGATCCAAAAACCGACCCACCAAAAACCACACCAAAACCACAAGGACCACTCACACCTGGCGAGCCGCTTGGACCAGTCCCACCCGCGAGTGATCCGCCCAAATAATCAACGAATTCCAGAATCGTAGACAACCGCAACGCTCGAGAACTGCCCCTCGAGCACCGTCACGGTTTGTGGGCCAGCGGCAGGCAATGCGCGACCACCGGGTGATTGCGGCTCGAGCGAGTACGATCCCGGCCTGATTGCCACACGAAACTTTCCTTGCGCATCCGAATTGAACTGCGCGACCAGCTTCCCAGATTGGCGCAACTCGAGCGTCGCAGCATACGGCAAATCCGGGCAGGATTCACCCTCGCGAACCACCGGGCATTGTGGACCAACCGTGACCAACCCCTCGAGCCCCGAATTCAGGAACGGGTAGCCGTCATCCATCGCTGGGTTGCAGGCGCTCAGGATCAGCAAACTCGAGATCAGCCATCGCATGACTTGAGGATACGTGGGATTCATGAAACGAAGTTCAAAAAGTTCAGCCTCGAGCCATTGTTTGCGCTCGAGGCTGAACTTTTGTTCTGGTGACCCCGACGAGAATCGAACTCGTGTACACGCCTTGAAAGGGCGTTATCCTAACCGCTAGATGACGGGGCCGTTTGCACGGCTCGAGAAGTGTAGCAAGTCAACGTCAGTCATGCAAGCCTGTTGCGGAAATTGGATGGGGATTCATGGTTTCCAGTTCGGTTCGCGCCGCTCGAGAAACGCGGTCACACCTTCTTTGAGGTCGTCTGTCGTGCGAATCCAGGCGTTCAGGGTCGCGGCGTAGCGCAGACCCTCCTCGAGCCCCATGCCCGGCAGGACGCTCAGGGCTTCTTTGCTGGCGGCGAGGGCACTGATGCTGTTCTGAGCGATCTCGAGCGCGATCTCGAGCGCACGTGCGAGGGCGGTTCCGTCTGGCACCATTTCGTTCACCAGGCCAATCCGCTGCGCCTCGAGCGCGGAAATCAGGCGGCCCGTTAAGAGCAATTCTCGAGCGTGTTTTTCGCCAACGCAACGCAGTAAGAACACGCTGACAATCGCGGCAACAAAGCCGAGCCGAACTTCCGTGTAACCGAACCTCGAGCTTTGTCCTGCCACGATCAGGTCGCAGGCGGTGGCGAGGCCCGAGCCGCCCGCGATGGCCGCACCTTCGACGGCGGCGATTACCGGTTTTGGGAACGTGTACAACCGTGCGAGCGTTCCCGCCAGTCGGTTCGAGTCGGTTTTGTTCGCCTCGCTCGAGGTTGCGGCCAAAGCCCGTAAATGTTCGAGGTCCGCGCCGCTCGAGAAGATGCCGTTGCCGGTCAGGACGATCACGCGCACGCTCGAGTCCGTCTCGAGCGCGTTCAATCGGGCCTCGAGTGCTTGCAGCAATGCCGGAGAGAGCGCGTTGCGCACCTCGGGCCGGTTCAAGGTCAGGATGGCGATTGGACCTTGCTGTTCGAGTTGCACAAGCCCGAGTTGTACTAGCTCGAGTTGTACAGACATGGGTTGCATGGGCTCGAGCTTCGAGTCTGAATCCGGGTTCAAGTTGGTGTTTGGTCCCGGGTCTGCATTGGGGTTCGGATTGGGGTTGGACTTGGGGTTCATGCCAGAAATTCTACTCATCCTCGGGCCTCAAAACCCTGCGTCTCTCATGAGGTCAAGGGTCATTCCTGAGAGCTTTCTCAAACGCCCGTTTAAGACGTTTTGAGCATTCCCGTGATCCCAAACGCATGAAACCCTTGTGATCAAGCGCACTTCCTTCTCATCTTTTCTCTCATATAATCACTTGTTGCGGAGAAATTCCGCTCGCACCATCCATAAATCATCCAATCTCATTTTGAAGAAGGAGAAAAACCATGGAACGCAAACCCCTTGTACTGGTCATCGAAGACGAAAAAGACATCGCCCGTTTCATCGAACTCGAGTTGAACGCCGAAGGGTACGACACCGAAGTGGCCTTCGACGGCGTGACCGGCCTGTCCAAATTCCGTGAAGTCAACCCGGACCTGTTGATCCTGGATTTGATGCTGCCGGTCTTGGACGGCCTCGAGGTCGCACGGCGCGTGCGCAAAACCAGCAACACGCCGATCATCATTTTGACTGCCAAAGATTCAATCAACGACAAGGTTGAGGGCTTGGATGCGGGTGCGGACGATTACCTGGTCAAACCATTTTCCATCGAAGAATTGTTGGCTCGAGTTCGCGCCCATTTGCGCCGCGTCAACCCAGCCGTGACCGGCGAGGTCCGCGTTGCCGATCTGGTCATGAACCTCGATGGCCGCGAAGTTTTCCGTGGCGGACGCCGTGTCGAACTTTCCGCCAAAGAGTTTGAATTGCTCGAGCTTCTGGCCCGCAATCCCGGCAAGGTTTTCAGTCGATTTGAAATCGAAGAGAAAGTCTGGCCCGAATACACCGGCGGCAGCAACGTCGTCGATGTTTACATCGGTTACTTGCGCCGCAAACTCGAGGAGGGTGGCGAACGCCGCCTGATCCACACCGTGCGTGGTGTCGGTTACGTCTTGCGCGAAGAATAAGTCCAAACTCAAATCCCAGGCTCGAGCCGGTCAAACCAAGCTCGAGCCTGAATGCTCTCAAATCAAGGCTCAGACAAAGCCGTGTATCCTCGAGCCGAACGAACTTGCCCGAACAGACTTGCCCGAACAGACCTGCCCGAACTGGCCCACCCGTTAAGCCTGGACACCGACCATGACGAACCCCATGACCTCGAGCCCGAAAGCCACCCTGCAATCCCTCTGGCGACGCAGCACCATCGGTGCGAAACGCCTCTGGAAGCAAGTGCGCGAAACGCAATTCATGGCTTTGCGTTGGCGTTTAACGTTCTTGTACACCGGCCTGATGGCGGTGCTGTTGCTGCTGATTTCGGTCAGTGTTTACGCGGCCTTGCAAGACAATCTGCTGCGGGCCATGCAGCGCGATCTGTCCTCGAATTTGAAGCAGGTCGGTCAATTCATTGAAAGCAACGCGAGCGCACTGCCCAAAGACAGCGATTGGTTTGGTTTCCCCAATGATTCATACGGCGAGGTCAGTCAACTGCTGTCCTTCAGCGATCCGCGTCCCGAAGATTTGGCCGACATCAAC
>JAYURE010000071.1:0-2316 GCA_043756345.1 Deinococcales bacterium
CGCACCGCGCCGCGATTCGAGCACGCTGCGCAAACGATGCACCTCGAGCGGGTCCAAATCCGACAAACTCGACGTTGGCGGTACGGTTGCCGTGAAATCCAACTCCGGTGCAGGCTCGAGCGCCGCCGCCTCGAGCGGTTCGAGACGAGCGCCATTCCAGGTGATGACCTCGCCGGTTGGTGTGGCCAAAACCGTTTGCGAACGGGGCACGCTGACCACCAACAGTGCTTTTCCTTCCAGTACACTCTGCGAGCAATTGACCGTCAAACGACCCTGCGTGAGTTCATACAGTGCGTGCGTCAATTGCAACGGATGCAAATCCGGCGCACCCTCGAGCGTGCCCTCTGGCCCCACACCGACGACCAATGTGCCACCCTTCGAGTTCGCCAAACCAATCGCGTACCGAGCCAATTCGGACGGCGAAACACTCCCCTCGAGCAGCACCGTGTTCGGGCGGCCTCCGGTCAGAAGTTTGGTCACATCAGGCGTGGAAGTCATAAGAAAAAGGCAGTGAAAAGTGAAAGGTGGAAAGTGAAAAAGTCAGGACTCGAGCATTTTCTTTCTTCTTGATCCCAAGATGCACCTTCTTGATCCCACAGCGGCACCTGACGGGCCTGGATCGCTTCTTGCCGCCAAACCAGCACCTCACGGGCTTGCGGCGCTAACGGGCGGGATTGCCACTTTGAACTTTCCACTTTCAACTAGATCCTGCTCAGCATTCCCGCGATCAACGCGGTGCGAGGGGCGAGTTCTGAAATCAGAATGTACTCGAGGTTGCGCTGATGCGCGTTCGCGCCGTGAACGCCGAAACCATCCAGGGTTGGTGCGAGTTTCGCGGTGAAATTTCCGTCCGAACCGCCACCGACTCGGGCGGCACCGGGATGAAATCCAAGTTCGGCGGCGATCTTCTGGCCTAACTCGAGGACTTTGAGGCTGCCTTCGGTCGGTTCCATCGCGGGACGGTTCAGGCCATCCGAAATCTCATAACGGGTTCCCTCGAGCGGCACAATCGCGTGAATCGCGGCCTCGATCCGATCTGCTTCCTCCGAAGTCCAGACGCGCAAATCAACCTCGAGTTCGACCAGATCACAGACGACATTGCTGACGGTTCCACCGTTGATCACGTTCGGTCCGAGCGTCGTTCCCTTGCTTAAATCTTGGAGCTTGACGACTTCCTGAATGAAATGCGCGGCGCTGACCAAGGCGTTGCGACCGTTCTCCGGTTCGGTGCCCTGATGCGCGGCCTTGCCGTGAATCTTGACGTTGTACGCGCCGACACCCTTGCGGGCAACTTTCAAATCACCGTTCAAATGTGGCGGCTCGAGCACCAGCACGGCACGCGCACCGACCGCGCTCGCCTCGATGATCGGACGGCCCGCGATGGACGCGATCTCCTCGTCCGGGGTCAGCAAAAACTCGACGGTGTGGCTGAGTTCGATTCCCAATTCTTTCAGGGTTTTGAGCGCCCAAACCGCTTGGACGATGCCGCCCTTCATGTCATACGCACCGGGACCAAAAACCTTATCGCCCTCGACGCGCCAGAGGTTGTCCCAGAAACCACGCGAGTACACGGTGTCCGCGTGCGCCAACAAGACTACGCGATCACTCAAGCGGCCCGGAATCGTTACGCGCAATGTGTCGCCCAGTTCGTGCGGAATGCGCTCACAAGCCCCGAGAGGCTCGAGCCAGGACTGCACGACATCCTCGACAGCATTGATGCCCGGAACGTCCTTTGAAGGGCTCTCGAGCCGCACCAGACGTTCAATATCGGCAAGAATGGCGGGCGTTTGGGTTTTGAGATGATCGAGAATCGCTTGCATTGCTCGCATCATATCGGGTTTGAGGTTCGGCTACACCCCGTCAGCTAAACTGAGCGCATGGGATTTGAGCGTGAATTGAAACTGACCGGACCACTTCCGAATTTGGATGGACTCGAGCGACTCGGTGGACATGGCTTGAGGTTTGATCGGCTCGAGGTTCAACGCAACACGTATTTCGACACGGCCAATTTTGAACTTCGCGCCCGACGCTGGTCATTGCGCTTGCGGCAACTCGAGGATTCGAGCATCTTCACCTTCAAAGGCAAAAGCAGTGTCAAAGCTGGATTTGCCGAACGCGAAGAAATCGAAATTGAAGTTCCGAACGCAACCACGCTCGAGGAATTGCGTGATCCAGAAATTCTGGCTCGAGTCACACAAATTGCGCCGCTCGCAGATTTCAAACCGGTCGCACAACTCGAGACGAAACGGTTGATCTACCAACTCGAGAAGATTGGCGAAGTCACGCTGGATGATGTGCGCGTGCTCAACTCGAGCG
>JAYURE010000072.1:0-2313 GCA_043756345.1 Deinococcales bacterium
GATTAAAGAGGAAAGAGACGATCCCGCCCGCCAGGTGCATGGTTGGGATCAAGACAAAAGTAAGTTCAAAGGCTCGAGCTTTCTCTTTCCTCCACTTTCAAAGTTCTTGGTTTTACTTTCCTCTTCTGTTTCTTTCCTCTTTCCTCTTTTTTTAAGGAGTACGAATGCGCGATTTCAGTAAAGTCAGAATTCAGCTTGCCAGCCCGCAGAAGATCCGTGATTGGAGCTTCGGCGAGGTCGAGAAGCCCGAAACGATCAATTACCGCACCCTGAAGCCGGAGCGTGATGGGTTGTTTGACGAACGCATCTTCGGACCTGAAAAGGATTACGAGTGCGCCTGCGGCAAGTACAAACGTCAACGTTACGAAGGCAAGGTTTGCGAGCGTTGCGGTGTCGAAGTCACGAAGGCCGTCGTGCGGCGGTATCGCATGGGTCACATCGAACTCGCCACGGCAGCCGCGCACATCTGGTACGTCAAGGACATCCCCAGCAAGATCGGCACGCTGTTGGACTTGAGCGCCGGTCAACTCGAGCAGGTTTTGTACTTCGCCAAGTACATCGTCACCGATGCCCGAGATGCGATGAAGGACGGTCGCCCATTGCGTCGCGGCGAATTGTTGTCCGACGAAGAGCACCGGGAGTTGCGCATCGGCAAGCAGGAAACCTACAGCCTGCCGGTCGGCACGCAGGCCGAAGTGCGCGACGGCGATTTCGTCACCAAGGCCCAGAAGCTCGGCGGCAACGTCGCAGCCAAAATGGACGGCCTGGCCCAATACCGTTTCCCACGCAAGGCGCAACTTGAGTACACCGCTGAAGATCCAGTCAAGTTCACCCTGCCAAAAGGCGTGACACTCGAGGCCGATGGCTTCCGTGCCGGTGAGCAAGTCACCGACGGCGTTGAGGATCACGCGATTCTCGCGGGCCGTGAAGGTGTGGTCAGCGTCATCGAACTCGGCGAGGGATTTGCCAAGGGCGGCGTGCTGATCGAGGTTCGTGACCCAGAGGACGAGACGAGCGCCGGATTGCTCGAGCGCGTCTTCGTGCCGGTCGGTTTTGAAGTTTTGGTTGGCAGCGGCGAAAGCGTCGAAGTCGATGCCGAACTGGCCAAATCAAACGGCGAACTGATCCGCATGCCTCGCGGTGCGGCAGCCAAATCGGTGAGCAGCAAAAAGCGCGGCCAGAACCTCGAGGTCAGCCTGACGCTCGAGTGGAAACGCACCCAAGAAATCGTGATTCAACCCTCCATGCACGTCCTGACTGCCGACGGTGCCAGCTTCGAAAAGGGCGACAAGATCATTGGTGCCATCGACGCGATTCTCGAGGTCATCGCTGAGGCGGACGGCAAGATTTTCTTGCAGGAACCCGCCAGCATCATCGTCTCGCGTGCCAAGTTGTACAAGTACGAAGATGAGCCAATCGTCGTCAACGGCGACCGCGTTTCACCGGGGGACGACCTGGCCGACAACGGCAAGCTCAAATCCGAGATCAACGGTCGCATCGAAATCGATTTGGTCCGCAAGCAAGTCCGCGTGATCGAAGCCTACGATTTCGAGGCCAAGATGGGTGCCGAGGCGATCAAGGAACTCCTGACCGACATCGAACTCGTCAGCCTCGAGACCGAACTCGACGAGGAAATGAAGAACCCATCACGGCACAAACGGGCCAAGGCCCGCAAGCGCCTCGAGGTCGTGCGTGCGTTCACCAAATCCGGCAACCGTCCCGAATGGATGATTCTCGATTCCGTGCCGGTCATGCCGCCGAATTTGCGTCCAATGGTGCAGGTTGATGGTGGCCGTTTTGCCACGTCGGATTTGAACGATTTGTATCGCCGTTTGATCAACCGCAACAACCGTTTGAAAAAACTGATGACCACCGGTGCGCCGGAAATGATCATCCGCAACGAAAAGCGCATGTTGCAAGAGGCCGTGGACGCACTGATCGACAACGGTCGTCGCGGCACTCCAGTCACGCACCCAGGCTCGGATCGCGCATTGCGTTCCTTGACCGATTTGCTCGGCGGCAAGCAGGGTCGATTCCGTCAGAACTTGCTCGGTAAGCGCGTCGATTACTCCGGTCGTTCGGTGATCGTCGTCGGACCGCAACTCAAGTTGCACCAGTGCGGTGTTCCGAAGCGCATGGCGCTCGAGTTGTTCAAACCGTTTTTGTTCAAAGTCCTTGAAGAAAAAGGCGTCGTCACCAACATCAAGCAGGCCCGCAAGTTGCTCGAGCGTTACCGCGACACCCGCGACGAGATTTGGGATGCGCTCGAAGAGGTCATTCAGGACAAGGTTGTGCTGCTGAACCGCGCCCCGA
>JAYURE010000073.1:0-2312 GCA_043756345.1 Deinococcales bacterium
TTGCCGCCCACAGACTCGCAGCGGGCCACCAACCTCGGGTCGTGATTCGCAACGGTACAGAACGCAGCGACGGGATGACCAAACTGAGCGCGTGCGCAATCGGTGCACCAACCAAAGCTCGAGGTGGACTGAGCTTGCAACAACGTTCGATGTGTGCCAATCCAGCCGACGGATCCACGACCATCACGACCGCGCCCAAACGAAACACGGCGGCAAGCGTGAGGTACAATTGAATGCCCATCGGCACGAGAACCATCACACCCTCGCCAGGTTTCACCCCGCGCTTCTCGAGCAGCGTCGCCAGTTTTGCACCCTCGCGCTCGAGGTTGGCGTAACTGATGCTCGAGCCATCACGGTCAATGATCGCGGTTTTGTCCGGGTCGTGCTCGACACGCTCGAGCAGTTTCTCGAGAAGATTCATAACGTTTTTGAATAGAGCGCATAGCGTCGCATGATCGTTCCCGTTTTCGCACTCGTTTTGCCCGAGACATTCCCATCGTGAATCAGTGCGTGAATCACCCGAGACATTCCAGCAGATCGTGCCAGATCGTGCATCTCGTCCGCCAGCAACGCCCCGAGTCCCGCGTAGACTCGGGCTTTGCGAATGCCGACGGTTTTCAAAATCAACGTGTCCATCTGTGGGCGCAACATGTCCGGCACGGCGAAGGCGAAACCGACGGCGCGACCATCGTGCTCGGCGATGCGGGTGAATTCGGGCGGCAACTTGGCGAGGGCGGGCCGGTACAACCCGAGAAAATCCTCTCTCGAGATCGGCGAGTACAAGAAATTCTGCGAGAAACTCTCGAGTGCCAAATCGTAAATCGCATCCAATTCTGACTCGAGATTTGCGGGAATTGCGGCTCGGGTCGTGATCCGATTCGCGGCGAAACGTTCGCGCACTTTCGGCATTCTCGGGTCCGGCTCGGGCCTGATTCCAAGAGTTGAATGGAACGTGGCGAGCACTTCAAATCCGGCGTCGAGAAAGTGATCATTCCATTCGAGCGGGTTGCTCAACTCGAGCAAGAACGGTGCTTCCGATCCGATTTCCGAAACGAGCCGATACGATTTCCAAGTATTGCCATCCATCGGGCCAATGACTCGAGCACAACCAGATTCTCGGATTGGGTTGCAAGCTGCCTCGAGAATCTTCTTTCCAGCCTCGAAGGATGTTGCCGCGTAATGCCCGATCAAACCGGTGCGTTCATTCGCCTCGAGCCTCGGTCCATCGAACCAAACACTCGCTCGAGCCACAAGTTGATCACCCTCGAGCAATTGGAGATGTTTGTCTGGCACGTCAAGCTCGAGTTGCAGGGCATCAAACGAGGGCCACTCATTGCGATTCAGTTCAGATTGTTGATCCCATTCAACTACCCTCATGTGACCACCTTTCCCGAACTTTACGCCACGGTGCGACAGCGGCCACGATTACGAACGCGGCGATGCAGGCGACGCCCAACGCACCGGCATCCAAACCGGAAAGGCCACGCAATAACAAGTACGTACAAACAGGTAGCAACAAATTATCCAAGCCATCTTTTGCGACCGCCTCGAGTAACGCCATCATCGAACTGACCGCAAAAGCCGCCAATGCAGCCTCGAGTACTGGCCAACCATTGACGGTTAATCCGAGCAGACAGACCAGAAAGCTGACGGCAAAAAATGCGAGCGCACCCTCGAGACTTTTTGCTTCTGGACTGCGACCGAATCTACGCTTGCCGTAGAACGTGCCGACCAGGGCCGCGACCGTATCGGCGAAGGTCAGGATGGCGAGCGAGGTGCCGTACAACGCGCCACCCTGCGAAAGCGTGAATAGTGCGGGCAGCCCGAGCAGAAAGTAAAACTCGCCCAACGAAACGCGATTGACATTGCTGAGCACCCCGCCGAGTCCGGTCTTCAATGGTTTCCACAGGCGCAAGGCCAGCATCGTCAACGCAGCCACACCACAAGTGATCCAAACCTCGAGCCTGGATTGCATCACGAACGGAAATCCGTACCCGACCATGCCAACGCCAATGTGCAAGAGTTTTCGTGCCCATTCCGGGTGTGGGTTCGTAAAATGCTGCCAAACGCGAATCAACGCCAACCACGCGCCGAGCGCCAAGAGCATCCCGATCACTGGAAGCATCAGGTCGTCACGCTCGAGTCATGTTTGATTTTCTCGAGCCGAATCTCTTCAAGCCGAATCTCTTCAAGTACGAACGCGCTGTAAAAGAACGCTTTGTCCTGCTCGAACAGTCGTTTGCTTTCCGACTCGAGCGGTTGCAAAACGTGCGCGAGTCGGTCTGGTCGGTGGCGTTCGGCCAGCAGGTTCC
>JAYURE010000074.1:0-2308 GCA_043756345.1 Deinococcales bacterium
GTCAGAACACTTCGAGCGTGCGCGGCAAACGCACAATCACTCGAGATCCCTGATCGATCACACTCTCCATCCAGATCGAACCACCATGCGCCTCAACGATTGAACGTGCTATCGGCAGACCCAGCCCGGTGCCGTCCGAAAATTGATTGCGGGCCAGACCGGTCCGGTAAAAACGCTCGAAGACCCGCTCGAGTTCTGTTTCGCCAACACCGATGCCGGTGTCTTCGACCCGCAATTCAACTTCGTGCTCGAGATCGATTGCACTAACGGTGACACGTCCCGAAATCGGTGTGTACTTCAAGGCATTGCCGACCAGAATCAGCACCAGTTGTTTGATCCGGTCGGCCTGACCAATGACACGGGCTTTGGATTCCAAGTTGCCGTTCATGGTGTGAGCGTGGGCCAACGGACGCGATTCCTCGAGGCACAGACGGACAATTTGCGCAAAATCAAGGTTGACATGATCCTGGGTTTGATCCGCCCCGTTGCGCACAAGGTGCAGCATGTCCGTGACGAGCCGACCCAAACGTTCGGCCTCATTTTTGGCCTCGTTCAAGGCGAGTTCACGCTCGCTGGGTTCCAAGTTGGGATGCGCCAAAATCAAATCGATGTTGCCTTGAATCAGTGTCAACGGGGCTCGCAGTTCGTGTGAGGCATCGGCGGCAAAACGCTGTTGCGCCGCGTTCAGTTCTTTAACCTGCTCGAGCCGTTCGGCCAATTCTTGATTGGCCCTGGCAAGCTGCAATTCGGCCCGTGCCGCCCATTGAGCCGTCAGGCGGGCCTCGAGGTCATCCACGACCGATGCGGCCAGATCAATTAGTGTCTCACGTTGTTCGCTGCTCAAGTCCGCGCGGGGTTCGATATCGTAAATGCACAACGTCCCGATGTTCAGTCCATCGATGGTTCGCAATGGCGCTCCGGCGTAGAAGCGCAAGCCCATGTTCAGCACAACCGAGTTATCACGGAAGCGCTCGTCCAAGAGCGCGTCCGGCACGACCATGACCCCATCGTTCAGAATCGTCTGGCTGCAAAATGACAGGGCTCGAGTGTTCTCGCGCAGGTCTGTGCCAAAGCAGGCTTTGAACCATTGCCGGTCTTTGTCAATAAACGTGACCATAGCGATTGGCACGGCGAAAATTCGGGCCACGATCCGCACCATTCTCTCAAAAGAAACCTCTGCGGGGGTGTCCAGGATCGAGTATCGCTCGAGGGCCGCCAAACGCTGGGCTTCATTGACTGGAATTGTTGGTTCGACCATTTCTTCTGGGCAAGGTATCACATTGAGAGCCGATCAAAATGATCGCGCCGATACAAAGAAATTCGTTCTGAGCCGTATCAAAATCGCACGGCCCAAAACGCAGTCGAAAGTGATGGAAAGCGAGTTCCAACTTCGGTGCAACAAAGCAATCAACCTAAACTTCACTGCGAAATCTGAACTTCACTGAGAAATCTGAACTGAGAAATCTGAACTGAGAAATCTGAATCGAGCCTTGTTCGAGTCCAGGCTTGCCGCGCTCGAGTCGAACCATCAGCCCGGTCAGGTCGTTGGAACAACGTCGATGCGTTCGTGGGTGCCAGAATTGTCTTTGTCTCCGGTCACGACCGCCTTGAGGGTGTTGAACAACTTGGCCACCCTGTTCGGTGAATCCCAGACCTCTGCGTCGGTCGCGGTAATCCTGAGCAACGCCAAATTTGGATCGTCTTGACCTTTGGGAAAATAAGCTGCAACCATCGGATTCCACAACTCCTTTATTTTCGCAGCATCTTTGGTCAATTCGGCATTTCCAGAGACCGAAACGTACAGGCCCGAATCCGGTTTTGCATACGCCAAATTGACAACCATTTCACGTTGCGCCTCGAGTGCCACCTCGGAGTCATCGGAGGTGAAAAACCAGATCTCTCCATCCTCCCCTATTTCTTGGGTCGTCATGGGACGGCTGCGCAAGCTGCCGTCGTCGCTGAGGGTCGTCATCATGGCGAAACGAATTCCGTTGATGTGACGTTTCAAGGATTCCATGCCATCATTGCGTTGATTGATGGCGTTCTCGGATTTTATGGCGTTGTGATTTGTGTCGCTTTGATTCATAAATTCCTCTCGATTCGCAATGGCATTGGTTCGCCTCGCGCGGCTTTGAGCGGTCGTGATTCGCAAATCAAAACAGCGAAAATTGACCGTCTCGAGCCACAATCTGATTCTGTCGTCTGTGCCTGTCTCCGCTCTGAACGTCGGCTGAAACGGGACTAAATAAAGGCGAGCACCATGGAAATGCCTTTGAATGTTTGAACGAAAAAGCCCGAGACAGTTCTC
>JAYURE010000075.1:0-2308 GCA_043756345.1 Deinococcales bacterium
GCAAATCGGGTGTCGTTGGCCAGGGCTTTCAGGGTACTGAGGGCATCCATGCCAGAAACATATCAAATCAGATTGGTGCGTTGGGTCATGGTTGTGTCAGCCAATTCGGCTGAGGAATGGACATCACACAACGCAGACAATCCGATCGTACTTTCGGCGCATGACAACCACCCTCGATAAGGTTTCGGCATCCGTTCCCGACGCTCAACTGCCCGTGCAATTGCCAGTTTTGGGTGCGGCCATGCCGATCAAGCATCTGGGCGAGCATGCAAACTGGCTGCTCGAGCCGCAACAACATGGACACGACGGACGCGACCTCGAGCTTCAAGATTCGTGCCGCAGCGAAGTCATCGACGGCGATTGGAAACCGCTCGTCGCCGAGGCAAAAACGATGCTCGAGGGATTCACCGGTCGCATCGGTATTCACGGCCCGTATGACGGTTTGCACATCGGCGCGTGGGATGGCGCGGTGCAACGTTTTGTGAGCGAACGCTATTTGAAGGCGCTCGAGTTTGCCGAAGGTTTGGGCGAAGCGTTCGACGCGCACGGAAAGTTGCACATGGTCATGCACAGCCCATTCCTGTTCTTCGGTCATCCGATGGTGACGCACACGAAAGCCACCGGGCTCGAGGATCAAATCGGCTGGGTTCACGCGACGCTCGAGAAGGTCGTCGAACGCGCCGCCAGCATCGGTTGCGTGATCGTGATTGAAAACATCCGCGATACGAATCCGAACCCGTTGCTCGAGCTTGTGGCCTCGTTCAAGTCCGAATCGGTGCGCATGAGTTTGGATGTCGGTCATGCGAACTTGATGCAGGCCATCGGTGGTCCAACGCCGGACGCTTGGGTGCGGGCAGCGGGAAACCTCTTGGGTCACGTTCACCTGCAAGACAACGACGCGATGAACGATTACCACTGGCCTGCGGGCCGTGGCAGCATCAATTGGCAAACGCTGCTGTTGGCGATCAAGAACCTCGAGACGATGCAAGAAAATCGACCTGATTCTTTGGTCCCACCACGTTTGATTCTCGAGGTGCGCGAGGTTGAGCAGGCCGCCAATTTCTTGGTCGGTCACGGTTTGGCCGTTTGATTTCGAGCCCATTAACTCAACCGCCACCATGAATCAGGATTTCTTGACAGTCCCATGACAAAGCCCTGAAAGACTCTTTTTGGAGGAACAACATGAAGAAACTTATTGCATTTGCTTTGACCGCAGCCGCAGGATTCGCCTTCGCCCAGGACGCAAAAACCTTGACCGGAGCCGGAGCCAGCTTTCCATTCCCGTTGTACCAAGAAATGTTCGCCCAATACGCCAAAATCAACGGCGTGCAAGTCAACTACCAATCCGTCGGTTCAGGCGCAGGTCAGAACCAGATCATCGCGCAAACCGTGGACTTCGGAGCCAGCGATGCGTTCATGAAGGATGACAAACTTAAAGAAGCCAAAGGTGACATCGTTCACGTGCCAATGGCTGCCGGTTCGGTCGTCCCGACATACAACATTCCCGGTGTGACCACAAACTTGAACTTCACCGGTCCAATCCTGGCCGATATTTACCTCGGCAAGATCACCAAATGGAACGACAAGGCGATTGCAAGTTTGAACAAGAAGGTCAAGCTCCCAGACCTCGCCATTCAACCCGTCTACCGTTCAGATGGTTCAGGCACGACCAGCATCTTCGTCGATTACCTCTCAAAAGTCTCGAGCGCCTGGGCCGACACGGTTTCCAAAGGCCCACAGACGACCGTCAAATGGCCCGTCGGTGTTGGCGGACCACAGAACGCCGGTGTCGCCGGTTTGGTCAAGCAGACCCAAGGCGCAATCGGTTACGTCGAAGCGATTTACGCCAAGGCCAACAAACTCGAGTACGGTTTCGTGCGCAACTCAAGCGGTAAGTTTGTGGACGGTGGCGACCTTTCGCAAATCGCGCTTGCATCTGACTCCAAACCATTGCCAGCCGACACCCGTGGCACCTTCACGAACAGCGATATCGGTTATCCAATCTCGGGCTTCACCTGGATTTTGGTTTACAAGAACCAGAAATACAACAACCGCACCGAGGCCCAAGGGAAGTCCGTGGTGGACCTCTTGAAGTGGATGCTGAGCGACGGTCAGAAGATTCACAACCAACTCGGGTACGCACAGATTGACGGTTCGGCGCTCGAGAAGGCCAAGAAAATTGTCGCCTCGATCAATTACGGTGGTAAAGCACTCTAAGTATCCAGGATGAAACAACTTCCGGGTTTGATCTCGAGAAACTTTGTTGTACTGCAAGTTGTTGGTTTGGAAATCGGGAAGTTATTTCATC
>JAYURE010000076.1:0-6311 GCA_043756345.1 Deinococcales bacterium
TTGGCCGCGCCGATCATGCAGTTAAGCGTGTCACCGGCAGGGATTTTCACTCCACGAATTTCTGTGTCTCGGGTTGCACGGCGGGTCAAGGTTTGCACGGGTGGCTCCCAACGCAAGGTTTCCTCAATCGCATTGCTGAGCAATTCTGGATGCTCGAGCACGCGTTTGAAATCCTCGGGTCGGTTTAACAACGCCCAAGTCGTGTTCAGCAAAAGTGCTGCGGTCGTCTCGAGACCACCAAAAATAATCACGCGGCACGCCTCGAGAATTTCGGTGTCGGTCAAATCGGTTTCGGCTTTGGCGAGGTTTCCAAGAATGCTGTTGTCAGGATTTTGGCGCAGGCGTTCTAGGTGAATGCGTGCAAAATCTGTGAAGGCTCGAGCCGTATTCTGTCCGGTTTCGCGCACGTTTTCGTCACGTTTGATGTTCGCCAAAGCCAAACCAATCTGCGTGAACCATCCGCTCACCAACGCATGATTGTGAATCGGTAATCCCAGAATCAGCATCACAATCTCGAGTGCGAGCCGATCTGCCCAGGCTGCGGCCAGATCAACCTCGCCAGCATTTACGAACGAATCAATCAGCGCGTTGGCTCGAGCCTCAATCGTGGTACTCATTTCGGATCGCACAAGTTTTGGCAGGAACGGCGGGTGGAACGGTTTGCGCAATCGCGTGTGTTCTGGCCCGTCGGTCGAGATCATGGTGCGGCCAAAAATTTCGTTCAACAGCGATTCGTCATCCTCGAGCGTGAAGGTTTCGATGTCGTGCAGTACGGCTTCAACGTCGTCGAATCTGGTGACGAACCACATCTTAAATTCTGGAATCCATGACACCGGCTCGAGTTCGCGCAATTGCGCAAGAGTTGGATAAGGGTCAAGGTGTAAATCCTCGAGCCGCACTTGTGATCCAATTGGATAGTCTTTCTCTAAGATCAGTGCGGCCCGTTTTTTTGTCATGTCGTGTGATCACCATGCTCGAGTAAATACTGTTTTGTTTTCGCATCAAAATTTGTCAGGCGATAACCTCGAGCCAAATAGTGGTCGAGCACGGTACGGGTGTGTTTGCGCCACTCGAGCGCCAGTGTGTGGTTCTCGTTTTGCATCGCTGGGAAGTCTTCTGGAATGGCAAAACTGAGTTGCGCCTGCTCGAGATCGAGGTGAATTTCTGTTGGTCTCGAGTCTTGAACATGGTTCGTGGCCTGCGCGGTTGGAAAGGCTCGAGGCGATCCACCTTCGGCCAGGGCGGTCACGTTTGCTGCCCGCAAATCCCAATCGGCCAACAGTCGATCCGATGGTGCGCCCGCGTTGATGCCGCTCATTTCACCGTAGTAATTGTGAAAATGCGTTACCACACTCGCGCCAAGTTTGTTCAAATTCAAATACGCATTCGCCACCCGCAACGGATCGTACGTCCATTGCACCCGGTCGATGCCGTGCGCCAAACACCAATCGCGTTGGAACCATTTGAGTTTCGCGCCCAACCCGTAACGTCGGTATTCCTCGAGCACGCCCATGCCGTGAGAGTGCTGGATGTTCGCGTCTCGGGTGGTGATGCCGAACAGGATCGCAACCATTTCGTCATTGACGAAGGCTCCGGCGGCGAGTGCGCCAACGTGGACCATCGCGGTCAGGAGGTCACGGTTCATGCCGTTACCTTCGCCCCAGATGTGATTCTCGAGTGCGATCAGCTTGGAAAATTCTTCGACGCTGTGCAGTTCACGCAAATCGAACTTGGGGGTCAATGTTTCTGGGATCACCGTATGACCTCGGTGCTTTCTGTGACCTTCTCGAGGGCGGGCATGTTCAGCGTCACGCCAATGCCGGGACCACTTGGCAGGGCCATCATGCCGTTTTCAACCTCGAGCGGTTCGTTGATGATGTCCTGTTTCCAGTATCGACTCGATGAACTCGTGTCGCCAGGTTTCGTGAAATTTTCCAGCGTTGAAAGGTGAATGTTGTGCGCCCTTCCAATGCCACTTTCGAGCATGCCGCCGCACCAGACCGGAGCCCCGAACGCCTGCGAGACATCGTGGATTTTGCGCGATTCGAGGTGTCCGCCGACGCGACCAGTTTTGATGTTGATCACGCGGGCCGCGCCACTCTCGAGGGCTTTGCGGGCGAAACCGGCATCTTGAATGCTTTCGTCCAGGCACAATGGCGTTTGCAGCATCGCCTGAAGTTTGGCGTGATCGTGAATGTCATCAAAGGCCAGGGGTTGTTCGATGTAATCCAAGTGTGATTCGTCGAGTTGCTGGAAGACTCGAGCATCCGCCAGGGTGTAGGCGCAGTTGGCATCGACGGTCAGGTATGCGTCGGGGAAATTTTGGCGCACCAAGGACACGACTTTGACATCGTGACCGGGTTGAATTTTTAACTTAATGCGTTTGTAACCTTGCGCCAAATGCGATTCGACTTGCTTCAAGGTGACGTTCAAATCGCTCTGAATCCCAAGGCTCACACCGACCGGAATCAATGCTCGGGTGCCACCCAGAACATTTGCCAACGGTTGCCCGAGTGATTTGGCCCACAAATCCCAGAAGGCCGTCTCGAGCGTCGCTTTCGCCATGCGGTTCCCTTTGAGGATCGCGTAAGTCTCCACGAGAGCGTTTGGGGTGTTGAAATTCTTGCCAAGCACCGCTGGCAGCAGCACGGATTTGAGAAGCTCGAGCGCCCCGGTTAGGGTTTCTTCGCGCCAGTAGGGAATGTCGTCCATGACGCTTTCGCCGTAACCTTCAAAGCCCTCGCTGCGCAGGGTCAGCAGCATGAAGTAACGTTCGATCATGGTGCCGCTCGAGATTTGGAATGGGTACAGCAGCGGCAGGCGCACCAGGCGGATTTCGGCAGAGTCTATTTTCACAGGTTGTTCTACCTCGCTCTCTTGGTTTGCTGCGTCTCGGCTCGAGATTGCTGGCTCGAGATTGCTGGCTCGAGATTGTTGGCTCGAGATTGTTGGCTCGAGATTGCTGGCTCGAGATTGCTGGCTTGAGATTGCTGGCTTGAGGCTGGTTGTTCGGGTTTTGTTCAGCCAGGCTTGAAATCTTGGCTGGCTGACCTATTTGGTTTAATGCAACAGTTGTAGTAAAATAGTACGAAATCCAAGCTCGAGCGTCAAGAGGGTCTCAATCCGTGTTCGATCCGTCTTCAATCAGGCCAGGTGACTCAAAGCCACTTCGACCCGTACACTGAATGCCACACCAACCCACGGAGCCAACCTTGCCACGACTTGTTAAACACGACACACGCCGTATCGAAGTCACCAAAGCCGCCTGGCGCGTGATCATCCGCGATGGACTCGACCGCACCAGCATTCGCGCCATCGCCCACGAACTGGATTTAACCACCAGCGTCGTGACGCATTATTTTCGAGACAAAGACGCACTGATGTCATTCATCCTCGAAACGATCAACGATCACCTCGAGACGCGCCAGCAACGCAACATCACCAGCGAATCGGGATTAGAACGGCTCGAGCAAATGATCCTCTCGGCGTTTCCATTGGACGAAAAAGGCCGCACCGAATGGACGATCTGGATGGCCTTCGTCGGTTATGCAATCGGTCGTGAAACGCTTTTGGAGGCGCACCGCAAACGTTCGCGCCATAACTTTGCGATGATCGCCGCAGAACTCGAGGCCCTGAAAGCGCAAGGTTTGATTCTTGCCACGGTCGATTCTGTCTTCGAGGCGAAAACCATTCTGGCAATGATCGACGGTTTCGGCTTAAACCTCGTGCTCGACCCGGAAGGTTTCGGGGCGGACCTCTCGAACCAAAAGTTTGAGGTTTTGATCTCGAGCCTGATTGCGCGATTGATGCCCGCGAAAAAGAAGGCCAAAACCTGAAAGACAAGCCTTACTGTTTTTGGGTTTGCGGTTGACGTTCCCCACTGGTCTCGAGTTCGTTGTTGGTCAAGAAGGATCAGGCTCAAGTCTGGTCGAACAAACAATGGACTCAGGTTTATTGCTGACAGGACCCGAGGTAGCGAATGAAGCTGCCGCCCTCGAGATTTGGGGCGGCAGCCTTGCAAGTCGTGCGGAAGTTGTGCTCAGGTGGTGCTTACTTCTTTGGTTTGCGACCACGTTTTGCAGGAGTCTTCACAGCGTTGGCCTTGGTTGGTGCTGCCTTGGCTGGTGCTGCCTTGGCTGGTGCAGCTTTCGTGGCCGCCTTCGCTGCTGCGGCTTTGGCAGCTTTGCCACGGCCACCGCTGCGGTGCGAACCGTAACGGCGTGAAGCGACATGATCCGCGAGTTGCGAGAGTTGTTCTGGCGTGTACTGACCCGAAACAATATCCTCGAGACGTGGCATGACCACTTGGGTGCGATTCAAAGCGCGGGTGGTGCGAATTCCGGCTTTGCTCGCGTCAAACCAGGCTTCAAATGCGGTCATGTCGAGGATCACGAAATTCGTAACTTCACGGTGCGCACTGCGACCGCCACGGGCAACCGCTTTGGCCAACCTGAACTTCGAGTTTGGATCATTGCGGTTCAATGGGATGGCCTTACCACTCAAAGGACCATCTTTGATTGAACGAACGATGGCGTTGTACAAACTCGCAGGCTTGTACGAGGATTGATCGTTAATGACTTGCTCAACGGTTTTAATTTGCATATCGCAGTAAGGCTAATGGTAAAATGATTATTTGTCAATAAGTTCTTTAGTCTGTGTAAAGTGTATTCAACTGTGATGACGGTTGAAAAGATTTAGAGCCTGAACTCTTGTTCAGCAAACAGCGTTATCTCGAGTCAAAAGACAAAAACGATGTTTCTTGAAGATTCCTATCTTTTCGTATTTTGTGCTTAATGTCGCATTATAAAACCCAACACGAATAAACATTATATCGATTGCTCGCGGTGTATTTTCATTGGTTGCAATCTGACATGAAACGCATCGGGGTTGATCACCTGTGATCAAAGCCAAGTTGTTCCAGGCGTATTCGATGATCAGATCGGGTTTGACCACAAGTGACGTGTGATAGACCGTACCATCCGGTGCTTTAATGGCAACGAAGGCATGATCCGGTATCGTCAATCAAGCTTCAATCAAGTTGCTTGATATTGCGATGAAACTCGAGCCTGAGCAGCCCAGATCGAGTCAGTACAGATCGAGTCAGTACAGATCGAGTCAGCCCAGATCGAGTCAGCCCAGATCGAGTCAGTACTGATCAAACCGTTTTCATGAAACCAATGGCGATTCGTAAGCCTTCGCGTGCGAGCAGCGCAAAACCGCCCGGAATGCGTTGCGGCAAGACATCCTCGAGTGATTGTCCACCCGCTCCGGCCTGAATCGCGTAGACCTTGCCCAAATTGTCGGTGCGAACCGTGAAGGCACGACCCATGACACGCACCGTGACTGGCTCGCCACGGTAGGCAATCAGCAGGACATCACTGCTGGAACGCACCTCGAGCCCGTCGGTTGGTTCGACCGCTTCGGGCTCGAGCACGTCTTGGAACAGGACGATCAGGCGTTCGGCGAGTTCCTCGGCGCTGTGCTCGTTCAAGGCTTCGGCGGCGGCTCGGAAGCAACGTTCAACAAATCCTGTTTCGGTTGAACGCTCAAAACGCTCGAGCAGTTTTTCCGCACCGGTCCGGGCAAAAGAGGTCAGGGTTTGTTCGGGGGCGCTGCGGTAGCGTTCGGCACTGTCGGGCGAATGTTGGGCCGCATCGACGCGACGGTCACGCAAGTAACCGACGGCGGCGCGGGCCAACCGCAAAGCCAAGTATTCATCTTCAGGCTCGAGCAATGCGGCGACGCAACGGGTCAATGCCAGGAGTTTCCACAGGCCACCACCTTCGCGTCGTCTGGAACGCAGGAGGGCATACCCGTTACTGACGAATGCCAATACCTCACGGTCCTCGGCGGGCACGCGCAGGCCATCCTGTAATGGATATTCGGCCCCGGCCACCTCGAGCACCCAACCCTCAGGAACGGTTTGCCATTGGACCGGCAGGCCATCGAGGACCGCGTATCCGGGCCGCTGCAAACGCACGGCCACCTCGGTTGCGTCCGCCGGGGCGCTCTCGAGGAATCGGCTGGGCACTTGCGCCCCGAGCACCTTCGAGGGGATGCCGCTGTCTTTGGCCCGTCCGCCCCAGCGTGCCGGAACCCGTTCGGAAAGCCAAACGAAGAACGCCTCGAGCGCGGTTTTGAGGGCGCGACGTTCATCCTGATAGGCGGCCTGCCATTCGCGTTCACGGTTGGTCACGGCGTTTAACTGTTGCGAAAGCCGGTTGAGCATCTCCTGTTTGGCCTCGGCAGAAAGGTTCTCCTTGCGAACTTCATCCATTGCCGACTGGATTTCTTTGGTTCCAGGTCCAGAG
>JAYURE010000077.1:0-2307 GCA_043756345.1 Deinococcales bacterium
GGTGCCAGTGGTTGAGTCTGTGATTGCGTCTGGCAACCGGCCAGCAGAAGCGAGCAAAGTCCGGCCTGAAGGGTGAAATGCACACGCATACGCGCTCCTTGTTGAACCTCGAGTGGCGATGTTCGCAAATCTCGTTTGGTCTTCAAGGCAGTTTTACAGGTCGGCGCGGTTGGGAGCGTGAAATTCTTCATCGTCAGCACAGAGGGTTTTCCCTTCGATCTCGAGACGACACAAGCCCCTCGAGTACAGATTCGGGCTCGAGGGTTGCATTTGATGCCAGTGAAATCATGCGGTGAAATCGGGCAGCGAACTGATCTGGCAAACCGGTCAGTTCGGTTTGGCTTCCAAGTTAATCTCGAGCCGGATCGCTTCGTCAACACGAATAAAAAACATTTGTGGTCGCCCGAGCTTGTAATCACTGAGGTTGATTTTGAAACCCGAGGTGGCGGTCAGTTTCGCACCGTTCCAGATGGCTTTGACGTTCAAATCGATCTCACGGGTCACGCCGTGCAGGTTCAGTTTGGCTTTGACTTTGAAAATGCGGGATTCACCGACCGGTAAGCGTTTCGCATCGCCAGACACCTCAAGCGAGGTCAATGTGATTTCTGGGAAGTCACCAGTTTGAAAAACGTTCCCTCGGGCGTTCGCATCGCGGATGCCGTTGCCAGAATCGAACTTGTCAGGTCGCACCACAGCTTTGAAACTCGTTTCAAGCGGTTTGCCCGGATCGAACTCGAGCATGACCGATTCGATTGGGGCTTTGCCGCTCCATTTGTCGCCCTCTCCGGCGCTGGCAAAATACGTCACGCTCGCGCCCGGTTCGACCTTCGCGGCCTGCGTGCTGCCCAGAATCAGGCCGATCAAGCTCAGGCCGCCGAGTGCGAATGTCAGAAAAACGTTTCGTTTCATGATGGACATACTCGAGTTTGCCGCTTCAGGTTCATTTCTGCCGTATTCACGCTCGCAATTGGCTTTGAGCGCCTCGTGCGGGCATTGCTTTCATCCTCGCCAGTTAGGGCTTACGCATATGAGACTCAAGTTCAAAAGAATTGTTTTTGTAGGGTGGGCTGTGCCCACCGATTTTGCGCAAAAGGTGGGCACAGCCCACCCTACAGTTCCGTTTTGGGAACTTTTGGTCAAGGAAACTTGAGTAACACCACACATCAAATCCATTTCCGCAGAGATTTTAGACTCGCCAAGTCATATGCGTCAGCCCTGTGCTCGCCAGTGAGTTTCGACCGAACTGACCAGCCAAGTTTGCTATGATGCGCCCGCGATGCGTTTGCACTCGAAAATCCTGACCCGATGCCTGGCAGTGCTGTTCACACTGCTGCCATGGGTGTCAGTGTTGGCGCAACCGCGTCCGATCAAAAGTGAAACGTCGCTCTCGAGCCCGCATCAACCCGCCCCGAACCTGGCGCAGATGCCCGCGCAACCGAGCACTCCGCCCAGCCTCGAGTGGGGTCCAGCTTGGATGCCTGTTTTGCGTCTTGGTACGCACCTCGAGAGTCGGAGCATCAACCCGAGCACGCACCAACCTCGAGCCTGGAAGCGGTTTATTTTGCTTTCGGGTTTGAAAACCGACGGCGGCTAAAATAATTACAAATCCGCATTCAGGCGTTGAGGTGCTCCTCGTCGCTCAAACCTCATTGCTCATCGCTCAAACCTTCAGGAGTTCCCATGTCACAACCGACCAAACGCGCCCGTCCAAGCGCGAACAACAATTACGGCAATCCCAACAAACGCCCTCCAACCTCGAGCGGTCCAACCGCGACCAGTCAATTAATCACCGGTTTGGTGATGCTGGCGGCGGTGCTTTGGAGCGTCTACTCGCTCGTCAAGCCGTTCGATGCCCGTACCGAATACTTGACCGTCAATCCCAAAGCTGCCGTCGCGCCAACCGCAATGAAAAAAGCCCTAACGGATACGGGCGCATTGCCAAACCCGGATGCGGTCAAGTTGGTGCAAACCGGCATCGATTACACGATCACCTCGAGCGATCCGAAAGCGCCATTGACCAAACTGACTTGGGAATCGTTGGCGCGGTTGTTGCCCGCCAAACTGCCCGGAGCCGTCGCGCAGTACAAGGCCGATGCGCCACCACCAGTCAAGCAAGGTTTGGATTTGCAGGGCGGGTTGCGCGTGGTGTTGCAGGCCAAAAAAGCCAACCCAACCTTGGAAGACATGCAACAGGTTCGGACCGTGATCGAGAACCGGATCAACCAGACCGGTGTGGCCGAACCGCTGGTGCTGTTGCAGGGCAACAACCGTATTTTGGTTGAGCTTCCTGGTTTGTCATCCGCCGAT
>JAYURE010000078.1:0-2304 GCA_043756345.1 Deinococcales bacterium
TTATCTGATTCGTGGTTTGACGGCTGGCGCGGTCAAAGGCTAACCGACATTTGAACGTGAAGAGACAAGCCTCGAGCCTGAATTTCTGAACCCAAACTGACTCGAGATTGGAGAATTTGTGTCCGAAAAACCGCGCCACGCCTCAACCATCATCGCGCATGACGATTCGTATTCATTCGGTGCGGTCGTGCCTCCGATCTATCAAACCTCGTTGTTCACCTTTGAATCCTTCGAGGAGATGGAGGCAACCTTCGAGGATCGGGGTGTGCTCGGGCATCCGTTTTATTCTCGGGGCAACAATCCAACCGTGCAGGTCCTTGAAGAAAAAATTGCGGCCCTCGAGCGTGGCGAGAAAGCGCGTGCATTCTCGAGTGGCATGGCGGCGATCAGCACCGCGATCCTCTCGAGGTGTGGCGCGGGATCTCGGGTGGTCTGCGTCGAACATGTTTACCCGGATGCGTTCAAGCTTTTGACGCAACTCGCGCCGCGTTATGGGGTCGAAGTCGAGTTCGTTGATGGTCGTGATCTCGAGGCCATCGAACGCGCTCTGCCGGGTGCGACCGTGCTGTACCTCGAGAGTCCGAGCAGCACGGTTTTTCATCTGCAAGATTTGCCCGCCGTGACCGCGCTCGCCAAGGCGCACGGTGTGTTCACGATCATTGATAATTCTTGGGCGACACCGTTGTTTCAACGTCCACTCGAGTTGGGTGTGGACATGGTGGTTCACAGCGCCAGCAAGTATTTGGGTGGTCACAGCGACACGGTGGCTGGCGTGCTGGTTGGACGGGCAGCAGATGTCGATGCGATCAATCGGCTCGAGTACAACACGTTGGGGGGCAAGCTTTCGCCGTTTGAGGGTTGGTTGTTGCTGCGTGGTTTGCGCACGTTGCCATTGCGAATGGCGGCGCATCAGGCCAGCACGCTTGAGATCACGGCTCGGCTCGATAAGCACGCGAAAGTGGGCCGCGTGAATTATCCGGGCTTGAAAAGTTTCGCTCAGGCCGATCTCGCAGCGCAACTCAATGGCACGTGCGGCCTGTTCAGTTTTGAATTAAACACCGACCGTGAAGGCATCAAACGGTTTGTGAATGCGCTCGAGTATTTCAAGCTCGGGGTCAGTTGGGGCGGGCATGAAAGTCTGGTTTTCCCAATCACTCTGGGCCTGCTGTCTCGAGGGCCATTGAATCCGTACCATCGGTTTGGTGTGCCCGAAAACACGATTCGATTGCATGTCGGCCTCGAGCATATTGAAGATTTGTGGTCTGATCTCGAGGCGGCGCTCGCGCAGGTTTGAACATTTTGGCTCGAGTGATTTTCCTTTCGCCTTTTGACTTGACCCTCTACTTGCCCATCCGAATCTCTCGAGCTTGATACGCACGAATTGCCCGCAAGAAATCGATGCGGCGAAAATCTGGCCAATACGCATCGCAGAAGTAATACTCGCTGTAGGCACTCTGCCAGAGCAAAAATCCGCCGAGTCGTACTTCACCACTGGTGCGAATAATAAAGTCCGGGTCGGGAATCCCAGCGGTGTACAAATGCTGGCCTATCGTCTCCGGCGTCAAACTTTCGGCAACGCTTTCGAGGCTCGAGCCCTCCTTGCTGGCGGTTACAAGCAGGTTTTTGACCGCGTCAACGATCTCTTCGCGCCCGCCGTAACCGACGGCGATGTTCAACAGCATCCCGTCGTAATGTTCGGTGGCTTTCTCGAGGTCGCGCAGACTGGCGAGCACGTCTTCTGGGAACAGGTCGTGGCGGCCGATGGCGCGGACGCGCACGCGGTTGCCGTGAATGCGTGGATCGACTGCCAGGTTTCGGGCTTCGCGTTCGAAGAGTTGCATCAGGTGCTTGACTTCGGCCGGGTCGCGTTTGGTGACGTTATCGGTGGACAGCACCCAGATCGTCACGGCTTGCACGCCAAGCCCGAGGCACCATCCCAGAACTTCGTGTGATTTGTCCACGCCAAACAGGTGGCCTTTGATGCCATCCAAGCCGAGGGCCTTGGCGAAGCGGCGGTTGCCATCAAGGATCAGTCCGATGTGGTGCGGCATGGTTGCGGCGCGAACTTCTCGCTCGAGGCGCAGGGCGTACAGCGAGTACAGTGGCGCGGTCAGTCCTCGGGCGGCGGCGATCAGTCGGGCGCGGAATGAGTTGCCGTCTGGTCGGATCGCTTGAGTGGTTTGGGTGGCTGACATCACGTTAGTTTACTCCCTTGTTGTGAGTTCGGTCGTGCGGGTTTCCGACACGAGAACCTGGCATCTGAAGCGTAAGTGATGCCGGATGAGGTTCGTCTCAGCTTGGTCA
>JAYURE010000079.1:0-2295 GCA_043756345.1 Deinococcales bacterium
GGCTCGAGCACGCCATTCCAAACCTCGCGCCGGAGTTGGCCGATGAAGCCCGAGTCAACCTCGGCGCGGCATTGGTACGGTTGGGCCGTCCGCTCGAGGCGATCACACATTTGACCACCGTCATGCACGCCGATTCTCGAGGTTGGGCGCTGGCGCACTTGGCAAACGCCCGGCGCGTTCATGGTGAGTTGCCCGCCGCGCTCAAGATTGCAGAACAGGCGTTTGCGCTTGCCAAACGCGAACAAGATGGCGAACTGGCCGTGGCTGCCCTCGCGGTCAAAGGCGAAACCTTGCTTGAGCAGGCGATTGAATCCAAACTTCAACCCAAAGATGCCGTGATCGCCTTTGGGCAGGCACTCGGGATTTCTGAGATTTTAGGCGAGGAGGCATCGGCGGGCGTGCTGGCAGGATTGGCCCACGCGCATGCCGTCTGGGGCAGTAAACAGAAGGCGCTCGAGATGGCCGAAAAAGCCTTCAAACGCGCCCGAACCGCCAGGGACATGCCAAATGCGACTCGAGCACTCCTGAGCCTGTATGCCACGACCAAAATCGTCAGTTTCGCCAAGAACGCCCTGACCGAAGCCCGAGCCTGCCAGCACAAACCGTTCGAGGTGCTGGCCCTGCTCGAGTTGGCTGCCCGTGATCACAACCCGGAATTGATGCTCGAGGCCCGAGTGATCGCTGAGCAGATTGGCTCAGAGCGTTTGCTGGATCGACTTTCGGAACTCGAGTTAAAAACACCCAGTTGATCCAGTCCAGTTAAACCGCTTGGAATTGCGCCACGATCAACGCCAAGCCAGCCTCGAGCGAAAACTTCACTGGCCCAAGCGCGATGTTTGAAACGCCCCAACCCAGCCCGAATGGAAGGTCGGTACGCTCGAGCGGCCATTTCGCACCCGTCACACTCAAACCGGCAGCGATGTACCCGAGCGCGATCACGCTGAAGGTCGCCCCAGGCTCGAGGTTCAGCGTCAAATTTCGACCCGGTACGAGCGACCAGCCCGCCTCGGAACCGCTCTCGAGATCAACCGGAAATCCAGCGAGTGTGCTGCTCAGCGCGAGGGTGGCAATCGTCAGGGCATGATCGAAACGCCCGCCGAATGCGCCGATTACCAGTGCTTCGGTTGCTCCCCTGGACCGTGCAGCCTCGAGTGCCAATTCGGTATCGACCTGGTTTTTATTGACCGGATGGGTCTGGCGTGGCACATCGATAAAGGTTTTCTCAAGACCTTGACTCGAGTCAAAATCGCCAACCCACAAATCGATGCTCAGACCCAAAGCCGTGGCATGACGAGCGCCACCATCGGCGGCAACCACCAGATCAACGCCCTCGAGTCGCTCCAGCACACGGTCGGAAATGCGCAAATCGCCTCCAGCCAGAACCACTGCTTTCACGTGCTGGCCCGGCTGGTGCTGTTTTGAAAAGCGAAAAAGACCACGGCCCGCCCCAAGGAAAACCCAGACAATACAGGCACAGGAGTATGATGAAGTTCCAGAACGCGAAGCTCGAGCTTTGCAGGCACAGCAACATTCTACGGTGACTCACCCGAGTTGGTAAGTGTTCTGCAAGCAGCCGTCAGGCACAATAAGCATCAATTTGCTTAGCAGTTCACCTGGTCGTTCATTTGGATAGTTTATTTTCTCCGAGGTGGTATGGATCTCAGTCGCGGTCGCTTAGAAAGCTTTGGTGAAACCTTCCCGATTGTCGAAGGTTGGATCACCACGTTGCATCCAGACCGGCGCAAACAACAACTTCCGGCCTTGCCGTTCCCGGACCGCCGTCGTCCGTCCAAAAAAGCCGCCGCGAAAACCGCGATTGTGCCCGCGACAATGTGGGTCGCCATCGGGCATTTCACGGTTCGAGCCAACGAAACCACCGAAAGCTTCAGCGCCGAACGCCAAAAACTGTTTTTGATGGCGAACGGCATTCGGCTCGAGGTTGTCTACTTAAAGCCGGTTTACGTCGATTCGCGCAACCACAAGTACATTTACTCGGCGACCAAAACGCAACGCTGGAGTTTCGTGGCTTTGTGCCAACCGACCACCACTCAATTGCGCATGCTGCCGGTGGCCGACGATGCGCGACCCGCGAATCACAAACCCAAAACCGTGCTCGGACGCATCGGCGAAGGCAACAGCGGCCCGGTTCGGGCGCACCACGAGCAACCAGTTCCGCCCACGACCCAGCCCCAAACATCAACCTCGAGCAGTACCCCGATCATCTCGAGTCCAAATTCGGCGACGTTTATTCCATCCAAACCGGTCAATCAGCCCGCACCGCCCAGCAAACCGGCC